>NZ_JANSHQ010000586.1:0-3295 GCF_047461715.1 Synechococcus sp. R8-2
GGCCTCCGGCCCGCTCACGCGAAGGGAAGATTTTTGCCTCAAGGCCCCCAGAGCCGCCATGAGCTGCGGCAGAGCCAGCAAAAGGTGCTGAGTGGCCTGTTGGGGTTGCCCTTTCAAGCAGGAAACCAAAGCTTCGGCAACACTCTGGTTTAGGGCCTGCAGAGCTTGGAGTGGAGTAGCACCCCCTAGAGAGGGATCCGGTTGCAGTGGGCTTTGAACATCCATGAAAAGGCAGGAAAGGCATGGACAGCAACCTTACAGCCCTTTCGCAGGTTGACCACAACAACGCCGCTGCCCTTTGGAGCAGAGCGCTCTGGTTTGCGCAAGTGTGCCGCAGACATGGAGTCCTGTACGGATAGACGATCGGGGGAAGGGCTGTATAGCTCCCTTAAGCCTAACAAATCCAAAAACTTCAGGGCCCGCTTACGCGACACGAACGGTAAAAAATCTTTCTTTCATGTTGTCCGCATTGCTGCAAAGCAAAGGCCCCTCTATCTAGTGGCCATCAAGGCAGATCCTTTGCTCTCTCGTGCAAAGCAGGCTGAGCTCCAGCGCGGATCCCTCGAAATGGTGCAACTATTCGCCGCTCGATTCGTTTTCTTCGCCCTCGGCGGTGTCCTCAACCCCAGCTTGGGATCCCTCCGGTTCCTGGGCCTCAGAGGTCTGTCTCAGTTGGTTGAGCAGGGCCAAAACGCGGGATCCCCGCTCCAAAGAGCGATCCTGCAAAAACACCACCGTTGGCACCCGTCGCAGGCTGAGGCGCTGGCCGATTTCCCGCCGCACAAAGGGTGTGGCCGCTGCTAGCCCTTCCATAGCTCGGTGTTGAGCTGTCTCATCCCCATAAATGCTGACGAAGATGCGGGCGTTTTGCAGGTCATTGGAAACCTCGACATCCACAATGCTGACCATCCCTGCCCCAACCCGGTCATCTTTGATCTCCGAGAGCAGGATTTGGCTGACCTCTCGTTTGATCAGCTCTGCTACCCGTGCCACCCGTCGCGCTGTCGCCATTTTTGGATACCTAGGCTAACATCATCCGCAAGCCTGCTCTGGCTGGTGTGGAGCTCAGCCCTTGCCGGCTCGATCCCAAGAACAGTAGCCAATGCTACGAGCATCTCTTCCTTCCACCTTTATCCTGAGTCCATGTCCATCTTGCCTTGAGTATGAATACCTAAAGCCATCGATGGATGGATGGAGACGTGATGATCAAGACGCCAGAGGCGCTGCGGCGCTCCATTGAGCAGTTCATGCTGAATGTGACGGAGCCGCTTGACCCGTTGCTCTCGCTGAAGCTGACTCAGCTGGTGGTGATGTTGGGGGATACAGCTTACGCGATGGGATACAGCGATGGCCAGCAAAAGCCGGATGAGCGCTGCCGCTATTGTCCCAGTCGGGTGTTCGACAGTCTAGAGCTTTGATAGGGTTCTTCAAGGTTCTTTAGAATGTAGCTTCTGGCCGCCCCGGCTCCCAGCCTTGGGGGGGGGTGAGTTGAAAGAGGCGGTGGCAACCGGCCAAGATGGGATCCCATTGCTTGGCAGCCTATGACTTCCCCCGTTTTGCTTTGGCATCGTCGCGATCTGCGGTTAGGGGACAACACAGCTCTTCATGAGGCAGCCCAGCGCAGCGCTCAGGTGGTGCCTGTCTTCATTTTCGACCCGCAGATGCTGAGACGGTCGGACATGGCCCCAGCTAGGGTGGCCTTTTTGCTTCAGGCTCTGCAAGAGCTCCAAGAGCGCTACGCCCAGATGGGGATCCCGCTGATCTGGCGGCTGGGGGATCCCCTGGTGGAGTTGCGATGCTTGGCCATTGACCTGGGAGCCAAGGCCGTATTTTGGAATGCCGATGGGGAGCCGTTCGCCCTACAGCAAGAGAGTCGAGTGCAGGCCAGTTTGGCCGCAGCCGGGATCCAGTCCTTCTCTTACCAAGATATGCTGCTGCATGGGCCGGGGGAAGTGTTGACCCAGGCGGGGGAGCCCTATTCGGTCTTCACTCCCTTCTGGCGCAGGTGGGCGAGCTTGCCCAAGCGGGATCCCTACCCAACCCCCGAGGGTCTGCAGCCGGTATCGGGACTAAAAGCGCAGCCTCTACCGACTTTGGCAGATTTGGGCTTTGTCTGCGACCAGCGGATCCCAGCAGCGGGGGAAGCAGCGGCTCAAGCCCTTTTGGAAGACTTTTGTCAGGGTTTGCGCATTTTGGACTACGAGCGAGCCCGCAACTTCCCGGCTGAGCCGGGCACTTCTCTACTGAGCCCCCACTTGTGCTGGGGAACGATCGGCATTCGCCAGGTGTGGCAAGCCACGCGGGAGGTGGAAGCCGAGGTGCGCAGCCAAGAGGCCGAAAGCAGCTTGCAAACTTGGCGGCAGGAGCTGTGCTGGCGAGAGTTTTACAAGCATGTCTTGGCCCACTGGCCCCACGTGGAAACCGGAGCCTATCGACGAGCCTTCGACGCCCTGGAGTGGGACAATCGGCAGGACTGGTTTCAGGCCTGGTGCACCGGTCAGACGGGCTACCCCATCGTGGATGCGGCCATGCGCCAACTGAACGAAACCGGCTGGATGCACAACCGCTGCCGCATGATTGTGGCCAGCTTCCTGACCAAGGATCTGCTTATCGATTGGCGCTGGGGAGAACGCTACTTTATGCAAAAGCTGGTGGATGGGGATCTGGCGGCCAATAACGGCGGTTGGCAGTGGAGCGCCAGTGTGGGCACGGATCCCAAGCCCCTGCGCATCTTCAACCCGGCCACGCAAGCAGCCCGCTATGACCCGGAAGGAGAGTACATCCGTCGCTATCTGCCGGAGCTGGCACGGCTGGATACGCCGGCTCTGCTGTGGGTGGGAGATGACCCCAAGGGAGCCTGGGCTTTGCGGGAACGGCGAAGTTGTGGCTATCCGGATCCCATTGTGGATCACAAGGTGCAGCAGCAGGAGTTCAAACGGCGCTACCAGGCGGTGCAGCAGGCCTACTCTAGGTCTGTTCGAGACGGTCTCCCCCCTCCTTCCTAGTCCTCTGTGCCGCTGCCCCCTCTCTCGACGACGGCAGACAAAAGGCAAGACAGGTGCCATTTGAAATGACCACAAAGCAGGTCTGTGTAGTTGTAGTCAATTCAGTTGACAATGAGACGGTGTTAAAGGCAAGATGACGTGGGGGTAGACCTCAGGAGGAAGCTTCATGACCTATAGCTTAGACCTGAGAGAGAGAGTCGTAGGGTATGTCCAGGAAGGGGGCAGCCCCACTGCAGCTGCACAGATGTACAAAGTCAGTCGTGCAACGGTTTATCGCTGGCTGAACCGAG
>NZ_JANSHQ010000587.1:0-2304 GCF_047461715.1 Synechococcus sp. R8-2
CGCAAAGCGCTCCGCGCCGCTAGAGAGAAGGTCTAGTCAACTCTAGATCGCCCGTCAAGGGGCAACCCGACTGTTGCCAGCGGCGGATGGCCTGGGCAGTGAGTCCATTCGTTACATCGCGAATGGGGATCCCCGATCCGGTTACCTGCAGACGCACCAACCGCCAGGGATCCCCAGGGTTAGCCCGCAGGACATAAGCCTCGTAGGCCAGTTGCAGAGTTTCGCTGCGCCGACCGGCCAAGGAGTTGCCCTCCTTTTGGGGGTGTTGGGGCAAGACCAAGCGGCGCTCCAGCGTGGTGAAATACAGCCGAAAAGCTTCTGGCGAAACAGCAGTTGCGGTGTCCGGCAAAACCGGAGCCAGCTCCTGTTGGCGTAAGCGGGCCGGAGACCCTGGAGAGAGCATTTCAACCTCCGGCTTCCCCACCAGCACAACCTGAAACTCAGAGCGGGAGCGGCTCAAGGCCAGATTGAGAAACAAAGGCAACTGCTCCGTTAGAGCCTCAGCCCAAACCTGAGGAGCAGCCAGGCAAGTTTCCCCTCTTGCCGGAACGAAATGCTCCGCACCCCTAACGCGCCCAGGAGTGCTGACCAGGCCCAAAACCACCGACAAACCGACTCCTAGCCAACATCTCCTGCCGGATCCAGCCGGCCTTTTTTCAGGGATCCACTGCACAAGCCTACGGCGTCGTTGCATTACAGAACTACCCCAATAACATCGGGCATCTCCCCACACCCTCACCCGGCAGCATCCCATGAGGCTTGGAAGCGCCGCAAGGCGGCCACGGGATCGGGAGAAGCGGTGATGGGGCGGCCCACCACCAGATAATCGGCTCCTGCCCGCAGAGCTTCGTCGGGCGTGCAGATGCGCTGTTGATCCTCCTCTCCATCCCCCGCCTTGGCTTGGCCCAGACGGATCCCGGGAGTAACCAGCAAAACCTCCGGCCCCAAAGCTTGGCGCAACCGCGAGACCTCCTGAGGAGAGCAAACCAGTCCAGTAAAGCCTTGAGCTTGAGCCAGCCGGGCCAAATGCAACACATAGTCGGCGGGATCCATCTCGATGCCCAGTTCCTGTCGCACCTGCGGGGGGCTGATGCTGGTTAAGAGGGTAACCGCCAATAGCCGACAAGGACTGCCCTGGGCAGCTGCCACGGCTGCCCGCAACATGGCACTGCCGCCGGCAGCATGGACGGTGAGCAGATCCACTCCATAGCTGACGGCCACCTCCGTAGCCCTCCCCACGGTGTGGGGAATGTCGTGCAGCTTCAAATCCAGAAAAATGCGCTTGCCCCTTTCCTTGAGAGCCTGCAGAACGGAAAAACCCGCAGCAGTGAACAACTCCAGGCCCACCTTCCACCACAGCACCTGCGGCAAAGAGTCCACCCACTTCAAAGCCTGCTCTTGAGAAGAGGTATCCAGCGCAACAATCAGGCGGTCACCCTTCATCGGGGCTCATTCCGGGGCTCATAGTGGGGACAGCCCTCACAGGGGCCGCAGGGGTTGACGGCACAGCGCAACTCTGGAGAATGGGCATTGTAGCGGCAGGTGGGATCCCCGATGTATTCTGGCGGCGAAGCCACGTAAGTGTAAACAACCACACCCCCAAATCCTATCGGGCTGACGAAGAAACGACTGGTGGTGAAAGATTCGCCAGAAGGGTTGAGGGTTTCCTCAAAGGGTTCTGGCTCAGGCTCCAGCTCCACTTCCTCCTCCAGATTCCAGAGGGCTTCCCACTGCCTAAG
Source organism: Synechococcus sp. R8-2 (assembly GCF_047461715.1). Classification (NCBI taxonomy): domain Bacteria; kingdom Bacillati; phylum Cyanobacteriota; class Cyanophyceae; order Synechococcales; family Synechococcaceae; genus Synechococcus; species Synechococcus sp. R8-2. Next base: position 1,740 of record NZ_JANSHQ010000587.1, read on the forward strand.
GGTTTCCTGTAAAGGCACAGCCAAGTGCTCTGCTAGCTCCATCAGGGCAGTCTCCAAAGAGGCCAAACTTTCTTCGGCCACTTGGGCAAAGGCTGCAACCCATTCCTCCAAAAGTTTCTCAAAATCCATGCAGCAGCGACCTAGAGGCTCCTTCTTCACCTTACCGCCAGCCTGGGCAACCTTTAACTTCCTCCCCGGCAAACGGCATCCACTAGAGCTTGATTCACCAATGGAAACAGCTCCGCCAGTTCTTCTGTGGATAGGTTTCCGGTACAGACATTGGCGCGAATATGCCACTCTGCCCACATTTGCGCCGAAGGAGCAGCAGGATCCCGGCCCTCCTCAGAACCTGAACCGCCCACAGGTACCCGAGGGAGGCTGCGTCCCGACCCAAGGTTCAGTTGCAGTACGCTGTCACGGTTGATGCCAGTCAGCGAGGTTTGAGCGTTAGCCTCCTCAAGGAAAGCGAGAGAGAAAGCCAAAGCCATCCCAGCTAATCCCCAGAAAACAGCGCGGTAAACCATGGGATCTCCAGTAGTTAGATAGAGCATGACTCTAGTCAATA
>NZ_JANSHQ010000588.1:0-918 GCF_047461715.1 Synechococcus sp. R8-2
ACTCCGTCCCGCTGACGCGAACCGCAGGGCTGAAGCGCAACTGGGCCAACATCGGCTAGGTCTCCTGCAAACTGGCCACAGCCATTAACATGCCCCGCGCTTTGTTTAGACATTCTTGATATTCCCGCTCCGGATCCGAGTCGGCTACAATACCTGCCCCGGCCTGCAAGCTCACCTGGCCCTGATGAACCAGCAGAGTGCGGATGGTGATGGCGGTGTTCAGTTGGCCGGAAAAGTCGTAGTAGCCATAGGCGCCGGCATAGGGCCCGCGGCGGCATCCTTCCAGCTCATGAATAATCTGCATGGCGCGGATTTTGGGGGCACCCGTAACGGTTCCGGCGGGGAAGGTGGCCCGCAGCAGATCCCAGGCGCTGTACTGGGGATCCAGCCGCCCCACCACGTTGCTGACGATGTGCATCACATGGCTGTAGCGCTCGATCTGCATCAGGTCATCCACCTGCACAGATCCCAGTTGGCAGACCCGTCCCAGGTCGTTGCGGGCCAGATCCACCAACATCACATGTTCGGCCCGTTCTTTGGGATCTGCCAACAGCTCTTGCTCTAACTGCCGGTCTTCCTGAGGGGTGGTGCCGCGGGGGCGGGTGCCGGCAATGGGGCGCACGGTGGCGATGCGGTCTTCTCCCACCCGGCTGAGTTTGACCATCACCTCTGGGCTGGAGCCGATGAGGCAGAGATCCCCAAACTGCAAAAACGCCATATAAGGGGAAGGGTTAATCAGCCGCAACGAGCGGTAGAGGCAAAAGGGATCCCCCGCAAAGGAGACGGTAAACCGCTGCGAGAGCACTACCTGGAAGATATCTCCGGCGCGGATGTAGTCCTTAGCCTGTTCCACGGCTTGGCAGTAGGCTGGGCGGCTCAGGGTGCTGGGGGGGATTTGTTCGCGCCAGCGGGACGGAG
>NZ_JANSHQ010000589.1:0-740 GCF_047461715.1 Synechococcus sp. R8-2
GTCGGAGCCGGGTAGTTTACACGCCCGTCCATTCCAAGCCCCGCTACAGCTATCTGCAAAACTATCCGCTCTCTCCCACCCCCAAGGCAACAACAGGCGGTCAGGGAAAGAGCGGTCTATCGGGCCTTCAACTGGAACCCGACTGCCGGGAGGAACTCCAAGCGAGCCAGAACGTGAAGACTCTTCAGCAGACTGAAGGATCTAAGTTCAGACCGTTAGAGAACAGCCCCGGCGCACAGCCGGCTGAACCCAACTTGACGACCCTTACAACTACTACTATCTGGCATCCGCAGGAACCTCCTTTACTAAACGACACCCTGAGACTAGCACAAATCTTTTCTTGTTTTCTCGATCAGGGAGTTCATGCGGTGGTTTGTTGGAGCCGTTTGAGAGCTCCAGGCGCTCTGGGTAACCGTGGGCTTCGGATCCCCTGTCCCACAAGAGGGGTGAGGGATGGACTGCTGAGGATGAGGCGACAGCGTAGGATAGAGAGACGCCCTTTAGGTTGCTCGAGTTGCCGTGGACTACAAAAGTACCCTCAACCTGCCCCAAACTCAGTTTCCCATGCGGGCAGAGGCCGCCAAGAGAGAACCCGCCATTCAAGCCTTTTGGCAGGAAGAGCAAATCTACCAGCGCCTTGCCGACCACAATCCTGGGGATCCCTTTGTCCTGCACGATGGACCGCCCTACGCCAATGGCGATATCCACATGGGCACCACCCTCAACAAGATCCTCAAGGA
>NZ_JANSHQ010000590.1:0-899 GCF_047461715.1 Synechococcus sp. R8-2
AGCGGGACGGAGTCCTATGGCACGGATTTTGTTGGTGGACGATGAAGTGGAGTTGGCCGATTCTCTGGCCCAGCAATTGAGGCGAGAGGGCTACACGGTGGACGTCGCCTACACAGGAGGGCGGGCCTGGGAGCTGCTGCAAAAGTCCCCCGCTCTGCCCTACGATCTGCTGGTCTTGGATTGGATGCTGCCGGAGCTCTCTGGGCTTTCCCTCTGCCAGCGGGTACGGCAGGTGGATTGCACCACCCCCATCCTGTTTCTGACGGCCAAAGATACCCTAGACGACCGGGTGGAAGGGCTGGATGCCGGGGCAGATGATTACTTGGTGAAGCCGTTCGAGCTGCGGGAACTGCTGGCGCGGGTGCGGGCCCTCTTGCGGCGAACCACAGGTACTGGAGAAGGGATCCCTCGCCTACAGATAGGGGATTTGGAGCTGGATCGGGAGAACCAGGTGGCCTACCGGCAGGGGCGGATGATCCACCTCTCCCAAAAAGAGTTTCGCCTGCTGGAGTACTTCATGACCCACCCCGGCCAGTTGCTCACCCACGACCAGATCTACGAGCAGGTGTGGGCCGGAGAGGATCCCCCCAGCAGCAATGTCTTGGCAGCTCAGGTGCGCCTGCTGCGGCGCCGCCTCAGGTTGCCCGGAGCAGCAGAATTGATCCACACCGTCTACGGCAAGGGCTATCGCTTTGGGCCTGTCGCCGGGGATCCCTAGCAGCCGTCCCACCTGTAGATAAAACCAAGGCTCCCCCGAAAAGAAGGAGCCCTGCCGGGTCTGGGGAGCGCTTTCAGTCAGCAATGCCACCAGGGCGTTCCCCCCTTCAACCCTGGGGAGCCCAGTCGCCGCGCTATCGGCAACTCCCCTCTCCTCCTGTGGGAAAGGGGCTGGGGGTGAG
>NZ_JANSHQ010000591.1:0-1628 GCF_047461715.1 Synechococcus sp. R8-2
GACAGGTGGCGCAGAGGCCGCGACCGTTACATTCCCGCGAAACCTGCAGCTCCTCCGACAAAATGGCCGACAGCAGATTGCTGTAGGTATCGACCTCCGAGACACGAGATAAAGGCTCTAGCCGGATTTGTTTAACCATAGACGGGATCCACATTAAGGGCAGACAAAAAACCCCGGCGGGCAGGATCTACTGCATAAGCAACGCAAACCAATCACAAAAATTGATTGATCCCTTCCCCTGCAACCCCCTTGCAGGTCTACAGCAACACCTGAGTCCCCAGTCAATCAAACCAGAGCACTTCACCAGAGCACTTCAAATGATGAGCCCTGCACCTGTGACCCTGGGAGAGGCTGCATTCTTTACTTAACTTATATTCTGGATCTGGAGCAGGTTATTCTGGATGGAAGTGTCATAATACTTAACTACGAATAAACACGGAATTTTTTTATCGGCTAGAAAGTTACAAAGTGAAATCACGTAAATTGGAGAAAATGACAATCCTTTCGTAAATATTTATCGCAGATCTCCCCCGGTCGTTCTGTCGGCAAGGTAAATCTTAAGTAGAACCTTCACGGTCTTTTATTGGCAATTTTGTTACAGAAGGATGTGCTGAAGTTTGCCGTAAAAGCGTATCGAGCCATTTGCTATTCCCTTCATAATTTCTTTAAAGTAGTCCCCCATTTTGTCTGTAAATCGATCTTTTCTGTTTTTGTTGGCTTCGTCGATTGGGAGCTAGGGTTATGGAATCGCGCCAGCGCCGGCAGGATCCGCAAACGTTGCAAAACCTGTTGCGGGCTGCCTACCAACAGCTTTTGGAACGCCAGCCCTACCAGCACGAGAAAGCGGGAGAACTGGAGAAAATCGAGCAGGACTTCTTGCGGGGGCGGATCGGGATTAAGCGCTTGGTTCGCCAGATTGGGGGGTCCCGGCTCTACCGGCAACTCTTTTTCAGTGCCGGCTGCAACACCCGCTGTGTAGAGCAGGGCTTCAAGCACTTTTTGGGACGGGCCCCGGCCAGCAAGGAGGAGGTGGCCGCCTACCACGACATTTTGGTGCACCAGGGCTTGCAGGCCATGGTCAATGCCTTTATCGACTCGGAGGAGTACCGCCACCAGTTCGGCAACGACCATCTGCCCCACCCCCGCCAACGGCTGAGCGGCCACCCACCTTTGGCCTACTTGCTGACAAACCAAATGCACCGGCGCCATGAGCTGGGGATGCAGGGATCCCCGCTTTTGCACAGTTTGGCGGCGATGGAAGTGGGGATCCCTTAGGCAGTGGGGCCGGGGAGGAAGTCGAGGGTATAGGCTTGGCGAACCTCCAGACCCGCTGCGCCGATCCCCAGGGCCACCATCTCCTGAAAGTAGGTTTGCCAGCGCTGGTGGGTCATGGCGCCGATCCCCAGCGTGGCGGCATCTCCACTGGTGAGAAGGCCGTAGTCTTTTAGGGCTTGGTGGGCGTAGGCCAGGAGGGCCTCGCTCATGTTGGGGTTGTCTTGGCGGATGAGGCGATTGCCGGGGCGGGGATCCTCTAGGTAGCTCTGCCAGCCCTGGATGGAGGCAGCTACAAATTTTCGTACCTGCTCCGGGTGCTGTTCGGCAAAGGGGCGGGTGGTCTCCAGGGTGGT
>NZ_JANSHQ010000592.1:0-4166 GCF_047461715.1 Synechococcus sp. R8-2
CGTCCCGCTAACGCGATCGGCCTGCTCCTGGCTGCGGGGCTGGGCTTGTGGACGGGATCCCTGCCGCAGCCTTCTGAGACAACTGCCCCTGTTCCTCCGCCGGAGTCCATGGGTGCCTCGCACCGCTTACGGGATCGCACTGGCGGGACGGAGTCCGATTCAGAAGGGATCCCCTCTCCCAGCCGGCGACAACCTCTCCCTGACACCCTGCCGGCGCTGGCGCGTCAGGCCATTGCCTACTACTTCGCCACCGGCCAGGTGCTGCCACCTCCAGAGGAGATCCCGCCCCACTGGCGGCGCTCTGCGGGGGTTTTTGTAACGGTGAGTACAGAGGGTCGGCCCCGTGGCTGCTGGGGCAGCTTGGATCCCAGCGGCGAGGACCTGGTCAGGGCCACCATCCGGGCGGCGGTGGGGGCAGTCACCCGCGATTGGCGCTACGTACCTCTGCAACCCGGGGAGCTGGAGTCGGCCTCCATTCAGGTAGCCATTGTGCGGCGGGTGGTGCCCATTGCGTCGGCGGGACGGAGTCCTTTTGCCGCTGTGGAGCAGGTGGATCCCACCCGCATGGGCCTATTTGTCCGCTCTGGAACCCGGGGAGCGGTGTTGCTGCCGGGAGAGGCTTTGACGACAGAATGGCAGCTTGCTACCGCTAAGAGGTTGGCCGGGATCCCTGCCGACCAGCCGGTGGAGCTGTTTCGCGTGGAGGCAGAGCTGTTGCATGAGTTTTGAGGAGGGGGCAGATCTCAACGCTTCGCACTGTTGTCGTGAGTGGCTGGCAGCCGTGCTGGGCAACACTCACGTGCGCTGGGGTTGGTTTGTGGAGGAGACCCTGGTGAAGGTGGAGCGGTTTCCTGCTCACCAGCCCTTGTCCTGGCCGCAGCAGACAGAGCTGTGGCTGGCTCCTGTGGGCTCTGCCCCCCTGCCGCCAGCATCGCCCTGGGTGCATCAGTTGGAGCTGTCGCAGGTGCCGCTGCGGGATCCCTACCCGGGGTTGGGGCTGGATCGGGCTTTGGCCCTGTGGGCTGCTGGGATCCACTACGGCTGGCCCTGTTTGGTCATCGACGCGGGTACTGCCCTGACCCTCACAGGAGCTGACTCTGAAGGATCCCTGGTGGGAGGGGCCATCTTGCCCGGCCTGGGGTTGCAGGCGCAGGCGTTGGCTGATCACACAGCCCTGCTGCCCAAAGTGCAGTGGGATCCGCAGGATCCCTTGCCCCCTCGCTGGGCCAACGACACCGTGGCTGCCATCCGCAGCGGCATCCTCCACACCCTCTTGGCTGGCTTGCGCGAGTTCATTGCCGACTGGCGTCGCCGCTTTCCCCAAGGCCCCCTGCTGCTGACCGGCGGGGATGGGAAGTGGCTCCACCCTCACTTGGGCCCGCTTGACCCAGAGCTGCGCTGGGATCCCCACCTGGTGTTGCGGGGAATTGCCGGCTGCCGCCAGCTGCACCGCACTGCCCGCCACTCCCCTAGTGCAGAATAGAAAACAGTCTCTCCCAGCCGCCTGCGAGTAACGGCTTCTTGCTTGGGGATCCCATGGCCAACGGCAACTCCTTCGGTGTCCTGTTTTGCGTGACCACCTATGGCGAGTCCCACGGGGGGGCGGTGGGGGTGGTGGTGGATGGCTGCCCGCCGCGGCTGCCCTTGAGCGAGGCCGACATTCAGGCAGAGCTGGATCGGCGGCGTCCTGGCCAGAGCCCCATCACGACGCCCCGCCAGGAAGCGGATCGCTGCCAGATCCTCTCCGGGGTTTTTCAGGGCTTTACGCTGGGCACCCCCATCCACATCCTGGTGCGCAACCAGGATGCCCGCCCCCAGGACTACCAGGAGATGGCCACCACCTTCCGCCCTTCCCATGCCGATGCCACCTACCAGGCCAAGTACGGCATCCGCAACTGGCAGGGGGGCGGACGGGCCTCAGCGCGAGAAACCATTGGCCGGGTGGCGGCAGGGGCCATTGCCAAGAAGATCCTGCGCCTAGCGGCAGGGGTGGAGATCCTGGCCTACGTGCAGCGGGTAAAAGACGTGGAAGCCCAGGTGGATCCCAGCTCGGTAACTGCAGAGCAGGTGGAGGCCAACATCGTCCGCTGCCCCGATCCCCAAGCGGCGGCGGCCATGATCCAAAAAATTGAGGAGGCGGCGCGGGAAGGGGATTCGCTGGGGGGAGTGGTGGAGTGTGTAGCCCGCCGGGTGCCGCGCGGGCTGGGATCCCCGGTGTTTGACAAGCTGGAGGCCGACTTGGCCAAGGCGGTGATGTCCCTGCCAGCCAGCAAGGGGTTTGAGATTGGCTCGGGGTTTGCCGGCACCTACCTGACGGGCAAGCAGCACAACGACGAGTTTTACATGACCCCCGGCGGCTGGCGCACCCGCAGCAACCGCTCCGGCGGCATCCAGGGGGGCATCAGCAACGGCGAAGACATCGTCCTGCGGGTAGCCTTTAAGCCCACTGCCACCATTCGCCAGCCTCAAAACACCGTCACCCTCAATGGGCAAGAGACGGTTTTGGCGGCGCGGGGACGCCACGATCCCTGTGTCTTGCCGCGGGCAGTGCCGATGGTGGAGGCGATGGTGGCCCTGGTCCTCTGCGACCATCTGCTGCGCCACCACGCCCAGTGCGGATCCCTGGTCTTGCCGGAGGTGCCCCTCCCTGTCGCCGCTGCTCCCCAGGCCTAGGAGTCCCCGGCTATGGCCAAGGCCAAAACCGTCTGGGAGTGCAGCCAGTGCGGCGAGCGCTATGCCAAGTTTTTGGGCCGCTGCGACCATTGCGGCGCCTGGAACACCCTGACGGAAGTGGTCGTCGCCCCAGCGGCCAAGTCCCCACGGGCCCAAGCCCTCGCTCCTAGGTCCAACCGCGCCAATGGGATCCCCCGGTCGGCCCTCCCCCTCTCCCAGGTCTCCTCAGATCGCCACCCTCGCCTCTCCTCCGGCTATGGCGAGTTTGACCGGGTGTTGGGAGGTGGCATTGTGCCGGGATCCCTGGTGTTGATTGGCGGGGATCCGGGCATTGGCAAGAGCACCCTGCTGCTGCAGAGCGCTGCCCACCTGGCCAAGAGCGGGCCCATCTTATACGTGTCGGGGGAAGAATCAGCCCAGCAGATCAAGCTACGCGCCGAGCGGCTGGGGGTGGAAAGCGAGCAGCTCTACCTCTTGGCCGAGACCGACCTGGAGGCCATCGTGGCGGAGATCCAGGCTCTGCAACCGCAGGTGGCGGTGATCGACAGCATCCAAGCCATCTTCTGGGGGCAACTCACCTCGGCGCCGGGATCCGTTTCCCAGGTGCGGGAATGCACCGGCCTGTTAATGCGGCTGGCCAAAAAACTGGGGGTGGCTCTGCTGATTGTAGGCCATGTTACCAAAGACGGATCCCTGGCCGGGCCGAAGGTGCTGGAGCATTTGGTGGACACGGTCTTGTACTTTGAGGGGGATCGCTTCCAAAGCCACCGCCTATTGCGCGCCGTCAAAAACCGCTTTGGGGCAGCCCAGGAAATGGGTGTTTTTGAGATGACCGCCTCTGGCTTGGTGGAGGTGGAGAACCCCTCGCAGCTTTTTTTGAGTAGCCGGGATCAGGCCATGCCCGGAACAGCCACCATCGTTGCCTGCGAGGGCACCCGTCCTCTGGTGGTGGAAGTGCAGGCCCTAGTCAGCCCCACCAGCTACAGCTCCCCCCGCCGCACCTCCACCGGCATTGAAATCAACCGCTTTTTGCAGATCTTGGCTGTGCTGGAAAAACGGGTGGGGATCCCGCTTTCCAAATACGATGCTTACATCGCCTCTGCCGGCGGCATTCAGGTAGCCGAGCCAGCTGCCGACTTGGGGGTAGCAGTGGCCGTGGCCGCCAGCTTCCGGGATCGCCAAGTGGATCCTTTTACAGTCCTGATTGGCGAGGTGGGACTGGGGGGGCAGGTGCGCCCGGTGGCCCAGTTGGAGCAGCGCTTGAAAGAAGCCAGCAAACTGGGGTTTCGCCACGCCATCATCCCCAACAGCCCTGTGTTGTCGGATCACGGCCTGCGCCTGAGTCGGGTGCAGCGGGTGTTGGAAGCCCTGCTGGTGGCTGTGCCCGGTTCCCAGAGCGCAGAGTGAACATCCCCTTGCCTTCCACCCGTCGCCGGCTGCTGGGCTCTGCTGCGCCTATCTCCAAAGGCCAAGCAAGGACTCCGTCCCGCTAA
>NZ_JANSHQ010000593.1:0-1527 GCF_047461715.1 Synechococcus sp. R8-2
GCTTGAGCCAAGGGGATCCCTGAGGAGGCAGAGGCGACGGCAGGGGTGAGCCAGAGACCTATCCCCACCGTCAGCCCAACCCAAAGAGCTGCTCGCTTAAGTGGGACGGAGTCCTGCATGGCCGGTTTGGTACGAACGCCCATCGATAATTGGGGATCCCTGGTGCTGCCCCGCAAGCTCATGGTGGCACAAGCCGACCTCAATTTTGGCCGATCTGAGCAAGGATTTTAGGTGCCCTGAGAATGGCCCAGAAGGCGTTGACGCAGCTTTTTGATTCTATCTCGCAGCTCGGCGGCTTCCTCAAATTCTAGGTTTTTGGCGGCCTCTTTCATCTTCAGTTCCAGTTGGCCGATCAGCTCCGGAATCTCGGAGAGAGGGATCTCTTGCGCAGCTTGAAAGGCTTTTTCCAGATCTGGGTCGTTAAGTTTGCGGGAGATGGCCAAAAAAGACAAGATGGCATTGCTGTTTTTCTTGACGATGGGCTTGGGCGTGATGTTGTGTTGGCGGTTGTATTGCAATTGAATTTCGCGGCGACGCTGGGTTTCGGCAATGGCCCGGGCCATGCTGCTGGTCATGGTGTCGGCGTACATCACCACCGTTCCACGGACATTCCGCGCTGCCCGCCCGATCATCTGAATCAGGGAGCGCTCTGCTCGCAAAAACCCTTCTTTGTCGGCATCCAAAATGGCCACCAAAGAAACTTCTGGCAAGTCCAACCCTTCCCGGAGCAAGTTAACTCCTACCAACACGTCAAAGGCCCCTTCTCGAAAGTCTTGTAGGATTTCAATTCGCTCAATCGAGGTGATCTCGGAATGCAAATAGCGAACTCGGATCCCTCGCTCCTGGAGATATTCCGTGAGGTCCTCTGCCATCCGTTTGGTGAGGGTGGTCACGATCACCCGTTCGGCAGATCCCTGCCGAGAGCGTTCCAATCGCAAGTAAATTTCTCCCAGCAAATCGTCCACTTGCCCAGCCGTGGGGCGCACATGCACCTCAGGATCCACCACGCCGGTGGGCCGAATTACCTGTTCGATAACCCGACCGCTGCCCTGCACATAAAACTTCAAGGTCTTGCCATCTTCCACCAGAGTTTCAAATTGGGCCTCGCTCTGCTCCAGTTCCCAGTTGCCGGGGGTAGCCGAAACAAAGATACACTGATGAACCTTGGCCCAAAATTCTTCGGCTTTGAGGGGGCGATTGTCGAGGGCGCTGGGCAGGCGAAAACCATGATCTACCAGCACCTGCTTGCGGGCACGGTCGCCATTGTACATGCCGCGAATTTGGGGCACAGTGACGTGGGATTCATCCACCACCAGCAGCCAATCGTTGGCCTTGAAATAATCCACCAAGCAGGCGGGGGGCTCTCCTGCTTTGCGTCCCGTTAAATGTCTGGAGTAGTTTTCGATCCCGTTGCAATAGCCCACCTCTCGCAGCATTTCTAGGTCGTAGCGGGTGCGCTGTTCCAGCCGTTGGGCTTCCAGGAGCTTGCCTTCTTTGCGAAAGAGGGCCAGTTGCTCTTCCAGTTCT
>NZ_JANSHQ010000594.1:0-4199 GCF_047461715.1 Synechococcus sp. R8-2
CCCCTGCCCATTTTAGGAAGGGACGCGCTTTAACGGCTGGCTCCGCTGGGGTGGGTTCGCAGGAGTCGGGTACAGGGTTCCAGAGTTCTTCCCGCCGCAGAGCACGCCTATGTCCAAGAGAACAAGGGTGGGTCATCGTTGGTTCAGTGATCTGGATTCTCTTCCAGCAGCTTTTCTAGCGTCTCGATCCAATGCTCCAGCTCCTCCAGCGCCTGCAACACTCCCCCTGGGTCGCTCAGATCTGCCTGCAGCAGCTGGGTGGTTTCTTCCAAAGTCAGGGATCCGGGCGGGCTGGCCAACCAACGGAGGTAGTGGGGCAGAAGTTGCGCGGAGAACCTGTGATAGCGGCGGTGACAGGCCAAGGCCACCAGGCTGGCAAGGCTGGCCTGATAGGCACTAAAGGGGTGGAGAAACAGCTCCGGCATCCCCACCCAGTAGAACTGGTGTTCTGGCAACAGTTCCACCGCATCTCCGCACAGCTCCTGACACAGCTTCAACCACTCTTCGCTCACCCAGGAGGAGTAGGTTACACCGTTTTCCCATTCGGGGATCCCCGACCGATAGAGGAGCAGCTCCAGCCGACTGATCAAGCTCTGGTAAAACACCGCCTGCAACTGGGCTTCCAAATGGTGTATCAACAGGGCCTGGGCCAACTGGAGGCTGCCGGAGCGTTCCCGCCAGCGCTGCGGAGCAGTTTGCCCCTCTGGGTCGTAAAGAGCAGGCCTGCCCATGCGAGGGGATCCCACTGCTGAGGCAACCAGGTGATCCAGGAGTATTTGCTGCAAAAAGACGGTGTGAGCCTGCACCCCCCACGCTCGCGGCAGCAGTGCGGAACTCCCCTGCATCTCCTCCAGATCCAGCCAAACTTGGGGATCCTCAGGCCGGAGCCGCCGGCTGAGGGTGGCAAGGGTCTTCAACAAGAGCTCGCTCCCGCCGGATCCCGTTTCTCGCGACCTGGGCGAGAACTCCGTTTCGCCGGGGCGAAAGGCTGCGCCCGCTGCGCGATTGGGCTTGTCTGCCTCGATTGCCGAGCCGACTTCTAGCAGCCAGGGTTTGGCCTGGGCCGCACACTCGGGGCAGAAGTCCTGCAGGGCTGCCCAGATTAGAGAGGTGGCCTCAGCAGAGGTCAGGGGTGGAACGGGATCCCCCCAGGGCGCATGCAGATCGCAGATGCGAATGGAACGTCCCATGTTTCGGCTTTTGAGGCGGTAATAGCGCTGGAACAGATCCAACCGATCGCGGATCCCTTCCAATAGGTTCTCCAAAAAGGTCTGAGTCAGGCCCTGGCGGGCCAGATACAGCTCGGCAGCAGAGTCATAGCCCCGCCATTGGGCCTCCCACAGGTGGTCTCGGATCAGGGTGCTGAGGATAAACCCACCCAGATCGGCATGGGCTTCTAGGTGTTGGACTAGCCGCTGGTAGGCCACCCAGCGGATCTCCGCGCTGGCGTGAGTTTGTAAGCTCTGCAGCTGGACAAGAGTGTGCTCTGGGAGCGCAGCAGGCGAGTTCAGGGTCACTTGCCACAACTGCCGCCAAGCTAACCTTCCTGTTGGGTACTGTTGGTGGAGCAGGCACTCCAGAGGCTCCGGTTGTTGGTGACCCCGCTGCTGCAGGAGGCGACACAAAAACTGGCGAAAGGGGCGCAGCTCCGGCTCGGCACAAGCAGCGGCCAAGGGATCCGAGGGCCGATCCTCTCGCTCCTGCGGCGTCTCAGCTGCGGGTTCGCCGAGGGGAACGGCGGTCAGGGATTGCAGTTCCAGGGGGAAAAACAACAGCTGGCTCTGCAGGGAGATGACCCGCTCCAGATCCCTCCAGCTGGGGTCTGCCTTCGTCCAGGCCATCTCTGGTTCGGCCTCAGCCGGGATCGCTGTTGGAAGGCTGCTGCTCTCGCAACCCTCGGCAAGATGGGCTGCCAGGGCGAGCGCCTGCGTCAGCTCCGACAACTCCTGCAGCGCCACCGCCAGCTCTGGCGGGCTGAGCTGGACCACCTGCCCCCGGTAGCGCTGGGCAAACTGCTGCACCTGCTCCTCCAGTTCATTCCAGGTTAGGGCGCGCTTTTTCCCAGAGCCAGAGAAACGCTCGAAAGGGGGTTCAGCAGCAGGAAAGACCACCGGCATCAGCCTCCTAGAGATGGGGTCGTCCCTCTGTTGGCTTGTCGGCAGAGGGGTGTGCCCGCCTTTTGACCTCTGCCAAAGGGCAAATGGCTGGGGAAATCTGGGTTGGAGGTGCAGGCTGCGATCAGAGGGATCCGGATCCCTGCTATCCCCCCCTGGGGGTTCCCATCCTGGTCAGAACATAGCCTCACCGCTGCTGTGCTGCGCAAAGGCGGCAGCAACAGCCAACCCAAGCCTGAGCCATTCGGCAAGCTCGGATCCGGGATCCCGCATTCATTAAAGACTGCGACTGCGAAAACCGACGTGCCTCCTTGGGGGCAGGAAAAACCTGAGATGATTGTGACATTCTCCTTGGGCAAATGCAGCCGGCAGTGTGGGGATCCCAATTTCGGCCAGGATACGTGTTGGGACAGAATAGGCCTGCGGCCACTTGTGCAAAGGGTAAAAGAACTATCCGAGGGAGGTGACTGCATTGTTTGCCCAAGTCACTGCTGCCGCTCTGCTGGGACTCCGGGCCGTGCAGGTTACGGTGGAGGTGGATGTGGGCGGTGGCTTGCCCCAGATCACCTTGGTGGGACTGCCCGATACTGCCGTTCAGGAGGCCAAAGAGCGAGTGCGGGCGGCGATCAAGAACTCCGGCTTTGCTTTACCCCAGCGGCGGATCATCGTCAACTTGGCCCCTGCCGATCTGCGCAAAGAGGGCCCCAGCTTCGATCTGCCCATTGCCATCGGGATCTTGGCGGCCTCCGGGGTGATCGAGGGGGAAGCGCTGGCCAACACCCTGATGGTGGGGGAATTGGCCCTAGACGGCACCCTACGCCCGGTGGCCGGGGTTCTGCCTATTGCCGCCAGCGCTGCCGAGATGGGGATCCGCCGCCTGGTGGTACCCCAGGAAAATGGGCCGGAAGGAGCGGTGGTGCAAGGGATCCAAGTGTATGGGTTGCCTTCCTTGGCGGCGGTGGTGAACTGGCTGCAGCACCCGAACGGGGTTAAGCCGATCCAGATCCAACCGCAACAGATGGTGTCGGCCAATTGGGAATCCCCTCTGGACTTGGCGGACGTAAAAGGACAAGAACACGCCCGGCGGGCCTTGGAGATAGCGGCGGCAGGTGGGCACAACCTGTTGCTGGTGGGCAGCCCTGGGGCGGGCAAAACCATGTTGGCCCGGCGACTGCCCGGCATTTTGCCCCAGTTGCAGTGGGAAGAGATGTTGGAGATCACCCGCATCTACTCGGCAGCCGGCCTGTTGCGGCAAAATCTCCACCTGGGTGGACAAACCGCCTTGATCACCCAGCGGCCCTTTCGCGCTCCCCACCATTCGGCTTCGGCAGTGGCGCTGGTGGGTGGCGGCCCCTACCCCAAGCCCGGGGAAATCTCGCTGGCCCACCATGGCATCCTGTACCTGGATGAGCTGACGGAATTCCGGCGGGAGGTGCTGGAGGTGCTGCGCCAACCCCTGGAAGATGGCAAGGTTACCATCTCCCGCGCCCGCGTTTCCCTGGAGTTTCCCGCCCAAACCACCCTGGTGGCCTCCACCAACCCCTGTCCCTGCGGCTTCTACGGGGATCCCGTTCACCCCTGCACCTGTACGCCGCAACAGCGGGAGCGCTACTGGTCCAAGCTCTCCGGCCCGCTGCTGGATCGCATCGACCTGCAGGTGCGGGTCAACCGCCTTAAGCCGGAAGAAATTGTCCGCGCCCAGGGCGGCGAATCTTCCCAAGCGGTGCAGCGGCGGGTGGAGCGGGCACGACAACGGCAGCGGCAGCGCTTTCAAAACGAGCCTGGGATCCACTGCAACGCCCAGATGCAATCCCGCCACCTGCGGCAGTGGTGCTCCCTTTCGGATCCCTGTCGCAAGCTCTTGGAGAACGCCATCCAAAAGCTGGGCCTGTCTGCGCGGGGGAGCGACCGCATCCTCAAGGTGGCCCGCACCATCGCCGATCTCGAGGGCGCGGAGGCCATTGCCCCCACCCACATTGCCGAAGCGATTCAATACCGCAGCCTGGATCGCGCTCGGCTGTAGAGCTCAAGCGCTCGGCGCCGCTGACGCGACCACCCCCAGCCCCCCTCCCAGAGGGAGTTTCC
>NZ_JANSHQ010000595.1:0-508 GCF_047461715.1 Synechococcus sp. R8-2
AGTGACTAGCCACTAGTCACTAGCCACTAATAGAGTGCGGGGCTCCTGCGGGTTCTAGCTGAAAACAGCACGTCCCGGTTGGCTGGCCACCAATCAGGATCTGATCTTGGCCCTGGCCGATCACCTCTCCATCGCCATTCGGCAGGCGGAATTGCTCCAACAGGTTCAGGAGCTGAACCGCACCCTGGAAGAAAAGGTACAGGCCCGCACCGCCCAACTGGATCGCCAGATACAGGAATTGCAGCGGCTGGATCGCCTGAAAAATGACTTCCTTAGCACGGTGTCCCACGAGCTGCGCACCCTTCTTTCCAACATGAAAATGGCCATCCGCCTGCTCAGCTCCGTCCTGCTGCCTGCCCAGGGCGCTCCCAGATCCCCGGATCTGGCCAAAATCTCTCAGTACTTGAAGGTGTTGGACAACGAATGTGAGCGGGAGATCAGACTGGTCGAGGATCTGCTGGAACTGCAGCAGTTGGAGATGCTCAAGGGACTCCGTCCCGCTAACGCG
>NZ_JANSHQ010000596.1:0-1189 GCF_047461715.1 Synechococcus sp. R8-2
GCGTGAGCGGGCCGGAGGCCTTAGAGGGCGCTTCCCGAGCGAGGATGAGCTGCTGTGCCCGGTGAGAGGGGCCAGTAAAGCTTGGAGCTCATGGGGATCCAACTGGCGGAACTGGCCTGCTTTCAGGTTGCCCAAGCCCAGTGGGCCAATGGCTTCCCGATGTAAGCTGAGCACCGGATGCCCAAGACGCTCCGCCACCCGCCGAATTTGCCGGTTGCGTCCCTCAAACAACACCACCCTCAGCCAGGAGCAATTGGGATGCTCCCTTTGCCGGAAATCCGGGGCAGGACAAAACTCCACCTCCGCCGGCAGAGTGGTGTATCCCTCTAAGTCTACTCCGTCTCGCCAATGTTGCAGAGTGGCCTGACTCGGATGCCCTTGTACCTGTACCCGGTAGGTTTTGGGCAGATGATAGCGCGGATGGGTCAGCTTCAAGGTCAAGTCGCCATCATTGGTGAGCAGCAAAGCGCCACTGCTGTCCGCATCCAGCCGGCCCACCGGGTAGAGGCGGGTTTGCCGTTTCCAAGATGGGGGGAGCAGATCCAGCACCGTCTTGCGTCCCCAAGGATCTGCACAGGTTGACAAAACCCCCACTGGCTTGTGCAGGAGCAAAACATAGCGCGCCGGATCCTTGGCCAAAGGGATCACTTGCCCATTCACCTCGATGCAATCCCGCTCTGGGTCGGCTTTGGAGCCCAGCTCAGTGACCACCTTCCCATTGACCCGAACGCGCCCGGCCAGGATCCAGGCTTCCACCTGGCGACGCGAGGCCAATCCCTGCTGAGCCAAGAGCTTCTGTAGCCGTTGGGGTTCTGCCATGGGGATTTGAACAGCAAAAGCAGCAACCGAAGCTGGGGGTGCTAGGCGGCAGAGCCTGGGGCCTCCGGCCCGCTTGCGCGAACGGGGTTGGAGAGTCGGTCGGACACACCAGCAGAATTGGAGGGCAACAGCAGCATTTCCGACTGAGACTCTGAGTTTCCTCCTAGAGAATAGCTGAGGCCACAGTCGAACTCTTCTGCCAGCCGACAGACTTCCTTGAGATCTCCCACCGACCAAATGCTCCAACTGCTGCGAATTTGGTTATCCACCCACACTTCCACGCGATTGCCTTCGATGTGCATGATGCGCTTGGGCTTGGCTTCTGAAGGGCAGCCTGCAGGCTCGGCCAAGGCCTCCGGCCCGCTCACGC
>NZ_JANSHQ010000597.1:0-2814 GCF_047461715.1 Synechococcus sp. R8-2
AGCAGCAGCGGGTGGCGATTGCTCGTGCCATTGTCAACCGACCCCAACTGTTGCTGGCTGATGAGCCGACTGGGGCTCTGGATAGCCATACCGGCCAGGAAGTGCTGAACCTTTTTGCGGAGCTCCACCGGCAGGGCATCACCCTGGTCGTGGTCACCCATGACCTTGAAGTAGCCCAGGCCGCCCAGCGCATTATCCGGGTTGGGGATGGCCGTTTGCTGGATTGAGGAAGACAGGGATCCGCCTGGGGGCAGTTGGGCGGTTCCCAGTTGCAGTGAACTTGCCTGCTGGATGGATCCCCAGCTTCCCTCTCCCTTTGGGTGAAGGTCAAAGGGAATGTCTCAAACGACCCTATCTAGGACGGCCCGGCTTAGGCTACTCTAAACGCAACTGAGGGCTTGGGAAAAGGATCCATCGATGAAACTGATCGAAGATATCATCCGATTTTTGGAAACCCGCCTGGAGGAATTTCTCAGGGCCCACCCCGAGATCGAGCTGCAAGCCCTCGATGAGCAGTTGCGCCAGCAGGAATCGGATACCCTGCAGCTGTTGCAGGAAAGCCGCGTCCAAGAGGAGGCTCTCCAAAAAAGCATTCTCAACTTAGCCGAGGAGATTAAAACCTGGCACTTTCGCATTGAGAAGGCGCAGCGGGCCAATCGTCCCGATCTGGCCGAAGGAGCGCGACGCCGGGAGGCTGAGCTGTTGGAGAGGGGCAGCCAGCTATGGGGTCAAATGAAAGCCCAAAAGGAGAAAATCCAACAAATGGAAGCCCTGCTGCCGCAGATTCGCCAGCGCCGCCAAGAAGTGAAGGCTAAGCTGCAGGAGGTAAGAGCCGCGCAAGCCAAAGGCATCGACAACCCGGACCGGAATTTCAGCCCTTGGGGAAAACCTTTCGAGGCTTGGGATGAATTGGAAGAGCAATTTCGTCAGCTAGAGGTGGAAAACGAATTGAATGACACGAAGAGGAAGGTGCGGGAACAGCAGCGGCGGTAACAGCCTGACCCAAAATCTTGTTAGTTTGCTAATGTTGAATCCAGTCGCAACAGCCAAAATCGAGCTGGGCGGAACTTGTGATCTAAGCCCTTGGTCTCAAGAGCCATAGCCACATCATTTCCAGAACTTTCTCTGGCACCGACCGGGAAGAAAAGTCTCTCCTCTCCCCCAAGAGTGATACGCTATTGGGCATGAATGAGTTGTATCTGAATCACCCCACATTTGGTCTGCTCTACAGCCTGTGTCAGGTCGACGAAAATCAGGCTCTCTTCACCACGCTCTACGCCCAAAGGCTCTTTTTTCGGGTTTACTTCAGGCCCCCGGATAACAGCGGGGATCCTGCTGCCATGGAGGAGTTGGTCTTCGATCCGATTAGCCGTAATGAGGCTCGCCAGCTCATCGAAGAGCAAATGCGCCTGCTGCGCCGTGCTGCCCGCCAAGATGAGCTAGAACAATTGCAGTTGATCTACAAGCAAACCTTTTCCTGAAAGAGGGTTTTCTGAAGGTCTTGCAGGGCTCAGGACGAGGGTTTTGTTCCTCAGATAAGATAGCCACCTAAAACTGAGACAGAAAGCGCAGGTCGCTGGTATAAAACAGGCGGATATCCTGAATGCCGTGGAGGAGCATGGCCATCCGCTCAATGCCGATCCCTGCCGCAAATCCGGTGTAGCGCTCCGGGTCGTAGCCCACCGCTTGAAATACATTGGGATCCACCATGCCGCAGCCGAAGATTTCCAGCCATTTCGAGCCAAAGCGCACGTCCATCTCAGCAGAAGGCTCGGTAAAGGGAAAATAGCTGGGCCGAAAGCGGGTTTCTCGCTTGCCCAATAGGCGGGTGATGAAAGTGTTGAGGGTGCCCTTCAGGTCGGAAAAGGTGAGGTTCTCGCCCACCGCCAAAATTTCCATCTGGTGAAACACAGCGGAGTGGGTGGCATCCACGGTATCGCGGCGCATCACCCGACCGGCATGCACAATGCGCAGCGGCGGCTGGTGTTGCTCCATGTAGCGCACCTGCACCGAGGAGGTTTGGGTACGCATCAGGTAGCCATTGGCCAGGTAGAGGGTATCCTGCATATCCCGCGCCGGATGGTCGGCAGGGGTGTTGAGGGCCTCGAAGTTGTAGTACTCCGTCTCGAGCTCAGGCCCATGCACCACGGTGTAGCCCATTCCCACAAAGATATCGAGCATGCGGTCGATGGTGGCCTGCAGCGGATGGATCCGCCCCAGAGGCCGACGGGGCCCGGGCATAGTGACATCCAGGCGCTCTGCTTCTAGGCGGGCCAGCAGTTGAGCTTCACCAAGGGCCTGTTTGCGCTGCTCCAGACTGGATTGGAGGGCCTCTTTAAAGGTGTTGGCCAAAGCGCCAATGGCAGGCCGTTCTTCTGGGGGCAGCTTCCCCATTCCCCCCAAGATTTTGGAGAGCTTACCTTTCTTGCCCAGGTAGTCGATGCGGATCTGTTCCAGAGCCTCCAGATCGGCAGCTTGTTCCACTTGGGCGAGGGCCTCGCTTTGCAGGGTGAGAAGCTGTTGGCGAAGCGTGTCTTTTTCGTCTTGCATGGGGCCGATTCCAAGGGCAGAAGGGATCCCTGGGGTTGTGAGGAGTCCCTACAAAGGTATCACAGGAGGGAGCTCGGTCGCGCCTTTGCATCCGATGGGGTTGGTCGGCAGCAGGGGGAACCCTTTTGGGGAACTAGCTCTGAGGCGCCGAATCTGGCAGCAGACACCCCAGAGCGTCACACCCCGCCGGCCCCTCTGCTGCCAAGGTAAAGTTGCGGTCGTAGCGGGCCAGGGCCGCGAAGAAGTTATCTGTCCGCCGTCTCT
>NZ_JANSHQ010000598.1:0-2190 GCF_047461715.1 Synechococcus sp. R8-2
CTCCTGCGATTTCTAGCTGAAAATGATAATTACTGATAATCAAAATTGAAAACGGCAAGGGGGCCTCATGAAAGTTGCCTACGTGTTCACTCACCCTCGCTGCGGCACCTATAAGTTGGGCCAGATGATCCTGCCTCAGCTAGAAGCAGGGGTGCATGGAGCGCAGGTGGTGGGCATGTTCTTTTTCGACGACAACTGCTTTGTTTTGCGGCAGGGGGATCCCATTGGCGAGCGCTTGGCCAAAGTTGCCCAAGAGCAAAACATCCTGCTGATGATGTGTGACATGTGCGCTCTGGAGCGCAACCTAGCCGAAGGGGAACCCCGCTGGTGCGACGCTCAAGGACGCGGGCGCAGAGAGCTAGCTCGGTGCGTTCCCAAAAACGTCGTCAAAGGAGTGCAGGTGGGCTGTTTCCCTGACCTCTACGAGGCCTTGAAGGACAACCCACCTGACCAAGTGATTACGCTTTGACGGAAGGACCCCGACTTAGCTGACGGCCACAGCCGCCGGCGGCTCTTGGCTGGGCTGAGAGCCGATCTTGCGGAAGATCAACCGCTCGTTGGCTACATCCACCAAAATGCGGTCGCCGGGTAGGAACTCGTTTTCCAGCAGCTTGGTGGCGATGGGGTTTTCGATCTCCCGCTGGATCACCCGCTTCAGGGGACGGGCCCCGAACACTGGGTCGTAGCCCACCTCTGCCAGGTAGTCCTTGGCTTCTTCGGTGAGCAGGATCTCGATTTGCTGATCTGCCAGCAGCTTTTCCACCCGCTGCATTTGCAGGCCGACAATCTGGCGAATTTGCTCTTTGGTGAGGGCGTGGAAGATGATCAGCTCGTCCACCCGGTTTAAAAACTCCGGTCGGAAGTGGTGCCGCAGCATGGCCAGCACCTGAGTTTTCATCTCCTCGTAGCGGCTTTCATCGGCCCCAATTTCCAGGATGAGGTCGCTGCCGATGTTGCTGGTCATGATGATGATGGTGTTTTTGAAGTCCACTGTCCGCCCTTGGGAGTCGGTGATGCGGCCATCGTCCAGCACCTGCAGCAGGATGTTGAAGACATCCGGGTGGGCTTTTTCCACCTCGTCAAACAGCACCACCGAGTAGGGGCGTCGCCGCACCGCCTCGGAGAGCTGCCCGCCTTCTTCGTAGCCCACGTAGCCTGGAGGGGCCCCCACCAAACGAGAGACCGAGTGCTTCTCCATGTACTCGGACATGTCGATGCGCACCATCGCCTCGGAAGTGTCGAAGAGGAACTCCGCCAAAGCACGGGCCAGCTCGGTTTTCCCCACGCCAGTGGGCCCCATGAACAGGAAAGAGCCGATGGGGCGATTGGGATCCTTCATGCCGGCCCGGGCGCGCCGAATGGCTGCCGCTACGGCGGCTACCGCCTCGTCTTGGCCCACCACCCGCTGGTGCAAATGGGCTTCCAGGCGCAGCAGCTTCTGCTTTTCCGACTCCATCAGGCTGGTGACTGGGATCCCGGTCCAGCGGGAGACGATCTCAGCGATATCTTCAGGAGTCACTTGCTCCCGCAGCAGCGGCTCGCCGTTGGCCTGCAGCTTGGCCAGGTGAGCCTCCTGCTCTTGGATTTGCCGCTCCAATTCCATCAGCTTGCCGTACTTGAGCTCGGCAGCGCGGTTGAGGTCATATTTTTGTTCAGCCTGTTCGATTTGAAGCTTGACGGCGTCCCGCTCGGCTTTAAGGCTTTGCAGGCGTTCGATAGCCTCTTTTTCAAATTGCCAGCGAGCATTCAACTCCCGTTGTCGCTCCGTCAGGTTGGCCAGCTCCTGCTCAATTTTGCTGAGGCGATCTCTAGAGGCAGCATCATCTTCTTTTTTCAGGGAGAGCTCCTCCATCTGCAGTTGCATGATGCGCCGGTCGATCTCGTCCAGCTCGACGGGCTTGGAGGTGATCTCCATCTTCAGCTTGGCCGCCGCCTCGTCCACCAGGTCAATGGCTTTGTCGGGCAGGAAGCGCTCGGAGATGTAGCGGTTGGAGAGCACCGCTGCCGCCACCAAGGCGGAGTCGCTGATTTTGACCCCATGGTGCAGCTCGTAGCGCTCTTTGAGGCCGCGCAGGATGGAGATGGTATCTTCCACCGAAGGCTGATCCACGTACACCGGCTGAAAGCGGCGTTCTAGGGCCGCATCTTTTTCGATGTGCTTGCGGTATTCATCCAGGGTGGTGGCGCCGA
>NZ_JANSHQ010000599.1:0-1243 GCF_047461715.1 Synechococcus sp. R8-2
CCCCGCAAGGGGACGGAAACCTGAGCTACGCGAGGCGAGAGGAGAGAGAAAGGAAAGTTGATCCCTGCCTTCTTCGAGACATCCTTGAGAACTGAGACTGGCGGATTCTAGGGTGGATCCCTAGCGCAGGAAACGGGCCAGCAGCACCAGTCCGATGCCGCCGAACAAGATGTTGAAGCTCCAGGCTGCCGCCCAAGGGGGAAGGGCTCCCACTTCTCCCAAGCTGCGAGACACGCTCAGAACCACGTAGTAGGCAAACACCAACAGGATCCCGAAGACGACGCCCCCGTAGCGTCCCACCCGCCGCGCGGTGGTGGATCCCAGGGGGAGCGAAATCAGCACGGCAAAAAAGCTGGCCAAGGGCAGGGAGAAGCGCATGTGGAACTCGGTGCGCAGAGCCTGAGTATTGAGATTGGAGCGGGCCAGGCGAGAAATCCGCTCTGCCAGCTCCGGCAAGCTCAACTCGCTGGGGGGAACCGGCGGCTGCATCAGGGCAGCCAGATCCTGAGAAACTTGCAACGGCTTGCGATGAAACGTTTGCTCGGCAATGCTGAGGCCGGTGGGGCCGTAAAGGTGGGTCGCTCCTTCGCTCAGGCTCCACTCCAGTCCATTCCACACTGCCTGAGCGGCCAAGGTCACTTCCGCCAACTGGTATTTGCCCCCCGGCAAGGGATCCACCCGCAAAATCGTAACATCTTGCATCGTATTTAACCGGGGATCCACTTGGCGGATGAAGAACCAGAGGTTGTCTTCGGTTTTGAAAAAGACATCGTATTGCACCGGGGTGGTGGCCTGGGCCAGCAAAGCTTGCTGATCGATCTGGCGGATTTGCTGTTTGCTGGCCGGCAGCAGCACGTTGCTGATGAAAAAAGCGCTCAAGCTCATGGCCAACCCCACCAGCAGCAGGGGCCGGAAAATCCGGCTAAACGGGATCCCGGCTGCCCGCATAGCGGTGATCTCACTGTTGCCGCTCAGCTTGCCCAAGGTGAGCATGGTGGCAAAGAAGGCGGCAATGGGCATGCCCAGCACCACCATCTCCGGCAGATCCAAAACCAAAAGACGCAACACCGTTAGAGGCGGGACGGATCCCTCGACCAGCCGCTCGGCCAGGGTAAACAGTCGGCCCACCAGCAGCAGCAGGGTTCCCCCGGCAATACCGGCCAGCACCGGGGTGAGCATCTCCCCAAACAGATAGCGCTCCAGCAGCCAGAACTTGGTGAGCAACCGTGCCATGTTTGAGAAT
>NZ_JANSHQ010000600.1:0-1228 GCF_047461715.1 Synechococcus sp. R8-2
CCCCCCTGCAAGAGGAGAGCTAGGAAGTGGCGCAGCAGGAGCTTCCCCGTGCTGGGGAATGGCATGGGCTGCCCTTGGAATCCTCGTACCTACGCCCGACCGAGGTGCTCCAGTTGATCCAGGTTGGGGCCCCTCAGCCGGAATGCCTGGCCAAACCCCTGGATGAAGCTACCAGTTTTGGGGACGATCTGACAGAAGTGAAAATCCGCCAAGCCCAGGATCATCTCGGCAATCTCGTACTTGGCGCGATAGAGGGCCTCAAACCCCTGCGCTTGCGCCTCTTCGCGGCTGAGAAACTGGGCTTCTCCGCTCACCATCACCCGCGACAGGGCATGGTTACTGCGGGGATCCCCTGGCGTAGGCGGCTCGTGGATGAGTAGCGCGGCCCGGGGATCCGCCCGCAAAGCCTGGGTGTGGGCAGAAAGATCGCTGATGACAATGGCAAAGCGCAAGGGATCCCGCTGCACCACAAAAGGCACCAACGACACCGCCGGGGATCCCTGCTCCAGCACCGCCAAGCTGGCCACCGGCTGGCCATCCAGCAGCATATTTAACTGTTCCAGCACCGACATGGTTGTCCTCCAGTCCCCTTGCTATTATCAGCTCCCCTGTACTGGGACAAGAGCCACAACCCTGCTTACAGGCTGTTCCTGGCCTGGTTGAACTCTGCCCGGCAGCTCGGAACATTGGGCGTCAACAACGTTGTAAATAAAACTTTACAATCCTACGCAAAGCAAGCTACGCTGGTGAAGAAAGCACAAGGAGAACCCTATGACCCGATATCGCTCCGTTGTCGTCGAAGAAGGTGGTCGGCTGAACAACTACGCCATCGAGCCGGAAATGTATGTGGACAGCACCCCCCGCGTGGGCTTCACCGAATATGCAGAGCGCTTGAACGGGCGTTTGGCAATGATCGGCTTTGTTGCCCTGATCCTGTTTGAAGCTCTGTCTGGTACCACCCTGATTGGCTGGCTGCAATCCCTGGGCCGATAAGCCAAAGAACGCTTCCTAGGAAGAGGGCTGTCTCTAATCGCCGATTGACTGTTCGCGATAGTGGGACGGAGTCCTCACTTTGCTGCACAGTTCTCTACAACCTGATGTGCAAACGCTAGGCAGTTGTGCGAGTGTGCAGAGAGCGGGTGGTTAGGTTTATGTTTCTAGACCCCAGCTACCGTTTGAAATGTACCCCAAGCTCTGGGGGAACTAACGCCTGTGGAGACTCCTCTGG
>NZ_JANSHQ010000601.1:0-2224 GCF_047461715.1 Synechococcus sp. R8-2
TGTACCGCACCAACTGGGGCATCGGCCACTCCATTAAAGAGATCCTGGAAGCCCACAAAGGCCCCTTCACCGGCGAAGGCCACAAGGGCCTGTACGAAGTGCTCACCACCTCCTGGCATGCCCAGCTGGCCATCAACCTGGCCATGGTGGGATCCCTGAGCATCATCGTGGCCCAGCACATGTACGCCATGAACCCCTACCCCTACATGGGCATCGACTACGCCACCCAGATCTCCCTGTTTACCCACCACATGTGGATAGGCGGCTTCTTCGTGGTGGGGGGTGCTGCCCACGGGGCCATTTACATGGTGCGGGACTACGACCCGGCGGTGAACCGCAACAACGTGTTGGATCGGGTACTGCGCCACCGCGACGCCATCATCAGCCACCTCAACTGGGTGTGTCTGTTCTTGGGCTTCCACGCCTTTGGCTTCTACGTCCACAACGACACGATGCAAGCCCTGGGCCGTCCGCAGGACATGTTCTCGGACACCGGCATCCAACTGCAGCCCATCTTTGCCCAGTGGATTCAATCGCTGCACACTTCGGCCATTGCCAGCACGGCTCCCTATGTGGGCGCCTCGGTTAGCCCCATCTTTGGTGGCGACGTGGTGGCTGTGGGTGGCAAGGTGTCCATGATGCCGATGGTGCTGGGCACGGCGGACTTCATGGTGCACCACATCCACGCCATGACCATCCACATTACGGTGCTGATCCTGCTCAAGGGGGTGTTGTTTGCCCGCTCTTCCCGGTTGATCCCGGACAAAGGCAAATTGGGCTTCCGCTTCCCCTGCGATGGCCCGGGCCGCGGCGGCACCTGCCAGGTCTCCGGCTGGGATCACGTGTTCCTGGGGCTGTTCTGGATGTACAACTGCATCTCCATCGTGATCTTCCACTTCAGCTGGAAGATGCAGAGCGACATCTGGGGCACCGTCAACGCCGATGGCACGATTGAGCACATCACCGGCGGCAACTTTGCGGCCAGCGCCATTAACATCAACGGCTGGTTGCGGGACTTCCTGTGGGCGCAATCGGTGCAGGTGATCAACTCCTACGGCTCGGCTCTGTCGGCTTATGGGCTGCTCTTCTTGGGCGCTCACTTTGTCTGGGCCTTCAGCCTGATGTTCCTGTTCAGCGGTCGCGGCTACTGGCAGGAGCTGATTGAGTCCATCGTTTGGGCCCACAACAAGCTAAAAGTCGCTCCGGCCATTCAACCCCGCGCTCTGAGCATCATTCAGGGTCGGGCGGTCGGTGTGGCCCACTACCTGTTGGGAGGGATCGTCACCACCTGGGCGTTCTTCCTGGCACGGTTCGGCGCACTCGGCTAAGGCAAGGAGGAAGAGAGAATCATGACAACTGCAACTCGTTTTCCCCAATTCAGCCAAGACCTGGCCAGCGATCCCACCACGCGTCGGCTGTGGTATGGCATTGCCACCGCCCACGACTTCGAGACCCACGATGGCATGACGGAGGAGCGGCTTTACCAAAAGCTGTTCGCCACCCACTTTGGCCATCTGGCAATCATCTTCCTGTGGGCCTCCGGCAACGTCTTCCACATCGCCTGGCAAGGCAACTATGAGCAATGGGTAGCCAACCCCACGGGTGTCACCCCCATCGCCCACGCCATCTGGGATCCCCACTTTGGCAAGGCAGCGGTGGAAGCCTTTACCCAACCGGGGGGCGGCGGCCCCGTCAACGCGGCCTACTCTGGCCTGTACTACTGGTTCAACACCATTGGCCTGCGCACCAACGGCGATCTCTACACCGGCGCGATTGGCCTGCTGTTGTTGGCGGCAGTGTTTCTGTTTGCCGGCTGGCTGCACCTGCAGCCCCGCTTCCGGCCTAGCCTGAGCTGGTTCAAGAACGCTGAAGCCCGTCTCAACCACCACCTGGCCGGCTTGTTTGGGGTCAGTTCCCTGGCTTGGACGGGTCACCTGGTACACGTCGCCATCCCCGAGTCCCGCGGGCAGCACGTAGGCTGGGACAACTTCCTTACCACTCTGCCCCACCCGGCAGGTCTGAAGCCCTTCTTTACCCTCAACTGGGGGGTGTATGCCCAGAACCCGGACACGGCCAACCATGTCTGGGGCACGGCAGAAGGGGCGGGCACGGCCATCCTCACTTTCTTGGGTGGCTTTAACCCCAACACCCAGTCCCTGTGGCTGACGGACATGGCCCACCACCACCTGGCCATCGCGGTGATCTTCATCGTGGCCGGCCACAT
>NZ_JANSHQ010000602.1:0-3042 GCF_047461715.1 Synechococcus sp. R8-2
GGGATCCCAGAGAAGGAACGGCTAGACAAGAGAGGATCTGCAACTTACAGCCCAGGCTATGACCCAAACCAAACAGGGGCAACTCCAGCAAACCCTTGCTTTGCAGGCTTCTGTGCAAAGATTGGGCTGCGTTGAGCGCCAGTTGGGCGTGATCGATATCGGTGGTGTAGGGGGTGGCAACAACGGCCATGCCCATACGGGCCAGTTCTTCCAGCAGGCGGCTGTAGAACACTTGCGGGGCAGCTCCCACAAAAGCTCCACCCAGAAAGTGAACGACGGCGCGGGGTTGAGGGGGCAGAAGGAACCAAGTATGCCCATCGGTTTGCCAAGTTGGTGCCATGGTGTTGCAACCTCGCCTGCGAGTTTGTTGAAGCTTTCCCCATAACCCAGCGCTCGGCAGATCCCACTTTGCCCACTTTACGCCGGTTCCCCGCGCTGGCCAGCCCCTGGAACTCATCCTAATGGACATCTTGCCCAGACATGGGGATCCCCAGCCGGACTTCTGATGCAGCAGGCAAAACTCTGCCCCGCCTCAGACTGAGGTTCTAGCACCGAAGGGTAGTGCGCTACACTCGCCGAGATTGGGTTTTGAGTGTAGGATCCCTGCTCAAAAGTTGCTGTGGCTGCTATGACTAGGGCAGTGGGTGGTGAGGGATCGTGATGAAGACTTCACAGCTTGCAAAAGGATGCCTGCTGATCGATTGTCGGGGCTTTGATGAAAAGACGATAAACCTATTTTTGGCACCTGGGCCCGATCCCTATCGGGAAACAGAAGAATTTCTCCTGGACTGCGAGATGCGGGCAGATGAGCTGCCCCGTTATCTGCGGCGGGCCTTGCTGGAGTTTCAGTTGTATTCCAATTCGGAAGGGATCCTGCTGCTGCGGGGCTTGCCCGTGGATCCCGGACTAGACCATACCCGCACACCGGCTCTGGCGCAGCGCTCTGAGGAGAAAACCACTTTTGTCAGCGAACGCTGCTTGGCGATGATCGGCAGCCGCTTGGGGCATTTGGTCTCCTACATTCAAGAAAAGAACGGGGATTTGTTTCAAAACTTGGTGCCTACTCCCGGCAGCGAAGAGGTGCAATCTTCCGAGGGATCCCGCACTCGGCTGCAGTTTCACCGCGAGACGGTTTTTCATCCCTACTCACCGGAGTTTTTGCTGCTGTTTTGCCTGCGCCCCGACCATGACCGTGTAGCGGAAACCACCTACGCCAGCATCCGCCATGTCCTGCCTTTGCTGGGAGAGCGCGATCGAGAGCTGCTGTTTGAACCCCTGTATCGCACCGGCATCGACTACTCCTTCGGCAACCGGCAAGCCCTGATCAATGGACCCATTTTGCCGGTGCTGTATGGCCGTCGAGAGGATCCCTTCTGGAACTACGACGAAGACCTGATGGTGGGGCTCACCCCCGAAGCCAGTCTGGCTCTAGAAGCCCTGAGGAAGGGAATCCACGCTGTCTACCGAGGCATCAAGCTGGAAACAGGGGATCTGCTCTGTATTGACAATCGCCGCACCGTTCACGGACGGACTGCCTTCTCTCCCCGCTACGATGGCTTCGACCGCTGGATCCAGCGCTCATTTGTGGTGCGGGATCTCGGCCTTTCGGCAGGGGATCGCCATCCCGGTGAGCGCATCATTCGCACCGCCTTCGCAACAGATGATGAGGCCCAAGCTGCCCTCAATGGGGAGCAGGTCTGTCTCAGAAGATCCTGAGAAGTTCGCAGACTTCAGCGCCATCCATAGCTCAAGTCCGTAAAAGTACTATTGGCGATTTCCCCGAAAGGGTTTGGATGAGTCGCCCCAGATTCTGATGTCAAAATACGTGATCCTCACGATGGCTATCGCAGAGCGTTTCCAGCATTCTAGGCTTATGAGCCAAAGCCATCAATTCTTCTCACGATTGCGAGGTTAAGATGAGCATTCGCCAGATCATCGATGAGGTTTTACAATCTTCGGTTTTAACTCTGCAGCAGGAGTCCAGCATTAACCAAATCCTCTGGGAAAAAAACTATGATCTATCTGATCTAGAGGCTTTAGATAAGCTGGTGGAAGCCATTTTGCGCCAAGAGGTAAGGGCTGCTTCCGATCCCTGCTAGAAACCTAGCCTTGCTTGCAAACGACGGCAGATCTTGCTCAAAACTTACACACTTACACAACGCACAACTGAGAGCAATTGTGCATGCTCCTAGCATGAGTCGGGATGAGATTCCAATCTCTCGACAATTTCCCGGATTAAATGCTCATCAGAGCGATTGATCTCGGGGTGGAAAGGCGCCTGTTTTAAGTAGCGCTTGAGATCCTGGCAGGCTTGCTGCCAACGGCCCAACTGATAATACAACAGCCCGCGATCCCTTAGGTGGGGCAAGGATTCAGGGATCAACAACAAGATCCGTTCCGCTGCTGCCAAAGCGGGTTCCAGTTCGGCGCGGCTCAGATAAATTTGCTTGAGGTTGTTGAGCAAGCGTACCAAGATCAGGCGGGGAGGGGTGGGGCGTAGGTGGTGTTCTTGGAAAGGGATCCCAGGCCCGTAGATTTGCGACAAAAGCTCTTGACAATCTTCTGGAAATAAAATCTCCCCCTGCTGAAAGGGATCCACAAAAATCTCGGCGCCTGCAAACAGGGGCCGGATTAAAAAGTGGCCGGGCATGCCCACTCCTGCCATGGGAAAATCGATCCGCCGCGCCAGCTCTAGATAGATCAGCGACAGCGTAATCGGGATCCCGGTGCGCCGATCGATCACTTCGTTCAAAAAGCTGTTGCGTGGGTCGTAATAATCTTCGCGATTGCCACGAAAGCCCAGATCCTCAAAGAGATAGTGATTCAAGATCTTGATGACCCGCAGGGGATAACGCTCCGGGGGAAGGCGCTCTTGCACCTCTGCGGCCATCTCATCCAGAGCGGCCACATACTCTTCCACCTCCAGATCGGGATAGGCTTCTTGGGCAATCCAGAGGGCCGCCCGACCCAGATCGATGGGCTCCGATTGGATTTCAAGGGCAAAGCGTTGACGGGCAGCAGGAATGCTCATGAAATGTTAAA
>NZ_JANSHQ010000603.1:0-1500 GCF_047461715.1 Synechococcus sp. R8-2
TTGCAAGGGATCGGCAATTTGGGCCTGGGAGCGATTGGGTTGGTGGGGCAAAACTATCCGCTGCTGCTGGGGGCAACCGTTTTCGACAACATGGCCGGGGGCATGGGCACGGCTGCTTTTCTGGCTTTTTTGATGAGCCTTTGCGATCGGCAATTTAGTGCCACCCAGTATGCTTTGCTCACCAGTGTATTTGCCGTGGGGGGAACCTTGGCCGGGGCCGTGTCGGGCTATTTGGCGGCTGCAGTCAATTGGCCTTTGTTTTATTTGATTACAGCGATGACAGCTGCTCCGGCGATGGTGATCCTACTGTGGCTTGGCCCCCCTTCATCGACTGCAGCCCTGGCCACAACCGCATCTGAACCGTAACTGCCCCACCGCAAATCCGGTTCTAATAGCCTTGCCTTGAACGCAACAAGGATGGCCGCCTACAGCGCAGCCCCGATTTTGGCCGCCAGATCCACCAGCCGCGCCGCATAGCCGTACTCGTTGTCGTACCAGGAGAGCACCTTCACCGTGCGATCCCCTAAGGTCAGGGTGGATCCCAAATCCACAATGGAAGAGTGGGGATCCCCGACGATATCCGCCGAGACGATCTCTGGCGGAGCAATGGCCAGGATGCCGCGCAGCGGGCCTTCTGCAGCCTCGATAAAGGCTTGGTTGACGGCTTCTTTGGTGATGGGCTGCTCGGTACGCACCACAAAGTCCACAATCGAGCCGGTCAAGGTGGGCACCCGCAGCGCCAGGCCATCCATCTTCCCTCTCAGGGCGGGCAAAACCTCGGCCACTGCCGTGGCGGCCCCGGTGGTGGAAGGCACGATCGACACTGCTGCTGAGCGGCCCCGCCGATAATCTTTGGGATCCGGGCGATCCACAATTGCCTGAGTGGCGGTATAGGCATGGCAAGTGGTGAGAAAGCCGGTCTCGATGCCGAAGCGATCCAACAAAACCTTGGCCAGCGGCGCCAAGCAGTTGGTGGTGCAGGAAGCATTGGAGACGATGTGATGCCGCTCTGGGTCGTATTGGTCGTCGTTGACCCCCATCACCACCGTCAAGTCGGGGCCTTTGGCAGGAGCAGAGATGATCACCTTTTTGGCCCCGGCCTCCAGGTGTTTGGCCGCCCCCTCTCGTTTGGTGAACAAGCCGGTCGATTCCACCACCAGGTCAACCCCCAGATCTTTCCAGGGCAGTTGTGCCGGATCCCGCTCTGCCAAAACCCGGACTTTCAGGTGGCTGCCGATTTGCAGATGTCCGTTCACCGCGCTCACGGTTTGGGGCAGGCGCCCATAGGCCGAGTCGAACTGGAGCAGGTAGGCCAAGTTGTCGGGTTCGGTCAGGTCATTGACTGCCACCACCTCCAGCTCTGGAGCTGGCTGAGACAGCAGCACCCGCAGGAAGGCCCGCCCAATGCGACCAAATCCGTTAATGGCTACCCGTGTGGTCATCGCAATCCTCCGGTATCAGTTTATACGATGGATCAGGGGACGCGGCATGGGAGACGCT
>NZ_JANSHQ010000604.1:0-1751 GCF_047461715.1 Synechococcus sp. R8-2
TATATTTTTCATATCGTATCCCCCCTCTGGCCAGCTTGCCTGAAAAAACACTTCAGGTTAGCCTACACTTGTTATCTGTCCATCCTGAGCATTTTCAAGCTGTGAGGATCATTATGGACACCTCTGGAAACACCATTGGAGATGAGGCCATCTCTTTTGTCGTCAGTCTTTGGTCTAGGCTTATCGATTTTATGCCCAATCTCCTTGCGGCGATTGTCATCTTAATTCTGGGTTGGATAGTGGCCATGGCAGTAGCCTTCGGCGTTAGAGGACTGCTCAAAAGGACGCAACTGGACAATCGCTTGGCTGCTTGGGTTTTGGGCCAAAAGCCCGGCGAGAAGCTGCCCCAAACGGAGCGCTGGGTGGCCGCTGCCGTCTACTGGGTGATTCTTGCTTTTGTGTTGGTGGCGGTACTGAATGCCCTGCAGCTTCAAGCTGTCTCCGATCCGCTCAACAGGTTTTTGGGGGAAATCTTCGTTTATCTGCCACGGGTGGGTGGGGCGCTGGTGCTGCTGGCTGTGGGCTGGGTGGTGGCCACTGTTGCTCGGCTGGCGGTCATCCAGGGGCTGCGGCGTTTCAACCTCGATGAGCAGTTGGCCCGGCCTCTGCAACAGGAAAGCACTGCCGGTGAGGCAGGTGCAGAAGGAACCCCAACCGGCCAAGAGGGAGGTACAGAGGTCACCCCTTTCCTGCTGAATGAAACTTTGGGCAATGCCCTTTACTGGCTGATTCTGCTGTTCTTTTTGCCGATCATCCTGGATACCCTGAACCTGCAGGGGCCGCTGCAGCCGGTGCAAAACCTGCTGGATCAGTTGCTGTCGATGGTGCCGCGGATTTTGGGGGCGCTGATCATCGGTGTGGTGGGCTGGTTTTTGGCCCGCATCGTGCGTGGGATCGTCTCCAATTTGTTGGTGGCAGCAGGGGCAAATCGGTTGGGGGCACGCTTTGGCGTTCCCCAGTTGGCCCAGATCGTCGGGACGGTGGTGTATGTCTTGGTGTTGATCCCGGCGGTGATTGCGGCGCTGAATGCCTTGGAAATTCGGGCCATCTCCGATCCGGCGGTGGCGATGCTGGAGCAGGTGTTGCGGGCCATTCCCTTGATCGCGGGATCCGCTTTGATCCTGGCCGTCTTTTACTTGCTGGGGCAATTTTTGGCCAGCTTGGTAACCCAGTTGCTGCAGGCGGTGGGTTTTGACCGTCTGGTCGCGGGGCTGGGCTTGCCCCTGGCCGCTGCTCCTGAGCCTGAAGGGGATCCCGCTGCCAAACGTCGCACTCCCTCCGAGATCGCCGGCTTGGTGGTCTGGGTAGGCGTGGTCTTGTTTGGGGCGGTGCCGGCAGTGGAGTTGCTGCAGTTTGCCGCCCTAACCGACATTGTGCAGGGGCTGTTGCTGATTTCCGGTCGGGTGCTCATCGGCGCCCTGGTGTTTGGGATCGGTCTTTATTTGGCCAATTTGGCCCACTCTATGATCAAGAGCTTGGGTAGCCCTTCCTCAGGGGTACTGGCCCAGGCGGCGCGGGTGGCTATCTTGGTTTTTGTTGGCGCCATGGCCCTGCAGCAGATGGGCGTGGCCACCGACATTGTGGTGTTGGCTTTTGGTCTGGTTCTGGGGGCGATTGCCGTGGCGGTGGCGTTGGCTTTTGGGTTGGGAGGTCGCGATGTAGCTGCCGAGCAGATCCGGCAATGGCTCAAGAGAGAGTGAGAGCAGGTTTTGTAGATATCGCCAAGGGGGACTTTGGTAGAATCACTCGGC
>NZ_JANSHQ010000605.1:0-5144 GCF_047461715.1 Synechococcus sp. R8-2
TGAACGGCCTGCGGGAAACCTACATTGCTCTGGGGGTGCCCACCACTTCTGTGGCCAATGCCATTGCTGCTATGAAGAAGGAAGCGCTGGCCAAGATCATGGATCCGAAGGGCATCACTCCTGGGGACTGCTCGGCGCTGCAAAGCGAAGTGGCCAGCTACTTCGATAAGGCGGCTGCCGCCATCGTTTGAGCTTTGGGTCGAAGCCAGCTTGGTCGTTCCTTTCAGAATTGAGATCCGTTAGATCCCTCATTTCTGATAGGCAGGTGGAAATCCAGTCCGCCTTTCCTACAGAACGTCCATTAACAACACAATCGATGAATTTAGGAGCTGCAAGGTGAAAACTGTCATCACTGAAGCGATTGCTGCCGCTGACAATCAAGGGCGTTTTCTGAATGCTAGCGAACTGCAGGCCGTGAATGGTCGTTACCAGCGTGCTGCTGCTTCTCTGGAAGCGGCCCGTGTCCTAACCAACAACCAGCAAACTCTGGTGCGGGAAGCGGTGCAGGAAGTGTTCAAGAGGTTCCCTTACCTGACTCAGCCGGGTGAAATGGGCCACGGCGATGTGTTTCAAGCCAAGTGTGCCCGCGACATCGGCTACTACCTCCGCTTCATTACCTATTCTCTGGTTGCAGGTGGCACCGGCCCCCTCGATGAATACCTGGTGGCCGGACTGCGGGAAGTGAACCGCTCCTTTAACCTCTCTCCCAGCTGGTACATCGTGGCTCTGCAGTACATGAAGAGCCGCGCTCTGGGCATGCTGAGCGGTCAAGCGGCCAACGAAGCTGCCATCTACTTCGATTACGCCATCAACGCCCTCAGCTAGGGGATCCCAGGGCAGAGATCCCTGCTTGTTGGGAGTGGACGATCTCTTTCTTTGTCTTCCAATTGTGTGTCTCTCCAGAGCAGGCGACGGCTCCAAAGAGGTCTATTCCACCTGTTTCCAGGTTGGTTTGGCGCCTTGGCTTCTCTTAAGCCGGTTGGGTTGGTCGCCTGCTCTCCAGTCTGGGGTAGTTAGCCTTTGGATTGTAGGCATTGCCCAACGGCAGCGTGCTGGTTCGCGAGAATAGCCGGTACGGCTTGTTCGCTGGTCAGTTTGCCTGTCTTCCAAACGAAGTCTCATAGATACCTGGGGAAAGCGATGTTTGGTCAAAGCACCACCAGCCCTGAAGCCCTGACAGAAGCCGGCAGCCGGGTTTACCGAGTTGAGTACACCGGTCTGCTCAACCCGCCCGATGCTCTGGCCACCTCTGCCAAAGTTCGCCGCAGCACCCTGAGCACCACTGTTCCCTACAGTCGGTTGTCTGCCGAGATGCAGCGCATTCTGCGGATGGGTGGCAAAATCGTGCAGGTCACTGCCTTGTCGGGAGCCAATGCCTCTCCCGCTCAGGGCAACGGCGCTGCTGAGTGAGGGAGGCCCGACGGCCGACTGAAGTTACCGGCAAGGTTGCCCAGGTGTCATGAACAGCTCTGCAACGGTTCGTATGGCATCCAACACGGCGGTGCTGCCGCAGCAGCTCACTTGGGAGCAGGCGATAGCCCGGCTGCAGGGGGATGACTTGCAAGATCGGTACTATGCTGCCTGGTACCTGGGCACAGTTCGGGATCCAAGGGGGGTAGAGCCGCTGCTTTTGGCGTTGCAGGATGAGCGGGATCGCACTGCCTTGGGGGGCTATCCTCTGCGCCGCAATGCCGCTAAGGCCCTGGGGCAAATCGGGGATGCGCGGGCCGTGCCCGGTTTGATCGAGGCGCTCACTTGTACCGACTTTCATGTGCGGGAAGAGGCTGCCTATGCCTTGGCTCAATTGGGGGACAAGCGAGCGGTGGATCCCTTGCTGGCACTGTTGCAGTCCCGCGAGCAGGAGCAGCCCTGGGAAGCCCTTATCGAGGCCTTGGGTCAGCTTCAGGCCACCGAGGCTGAGGCAGCGATCCGGCCCTTTTTGAACCATCCCTCTGAGCGGGTGCGTTCGGCAGCGGCTTGGGTGCTCTATCGCTTTACGCAAGCCGAGGAGCTGACCCAAATCCTGGTGGCGCTACTGGCCCACTCCAACTCCAGCCTACGACAGGCCGCTTTGTTCGACCTGGCCGAATCGGGATGGGTGGCGGGGGCGCCGCTGCTGGCCACAGCCGACGTGGCTCTCAACCTGCGCATCAATGCTCTGAAGCGGCTGTTCGATGTGGCGCTTCAGTTGGGGCGGGTACCGCCGGCTCAGGTGGCGGCAGCGATCCTTCCGCAACTGGAGAGGCTCTTTTAGGATTTTGGGGCGCTCAGTGCCTTTGATTTAGATCATTTCAGATGCTTCAACTGTACCTTTGACTACTCGTTGCTTATGTCCTCCGCCTCGGCTGCTCAAGCGTTTCCCATTGCTGTGGCTCAACTGGCAGCAGAATTGGAGCAGGCCACGTCGCCTGAGGACTTGCTGCGGGTGGTGAGGGCGCTGGGCGCTTTGGGCCAAGTGGAAGGGATCCCCATCTTAATTCGCGCCTTTGGGTTTAATCGCCCTGCAGTTGGGGAGGCTGCTCTGGAGGAGGTGCTGCGCTTTGGGGAAGCCGCGGTGCAGCCCTTGCTGAGCCATATTGACGGTTTTGACTATGGGGCGCGGGCCTATTCGGTGCGGGCTCTGGCCCGTATTGGCCATGGGGATGCCTACCCCTTTTTGGCGGAAGCCATTGTAGCGGACTTTGCCCCCAGTGTGCGACGGGCGGCGACCCGTGGGCTAGGACGAGTGGCGGCCAAGCGGCCCTTGCTCGATCAAGAGCGAGCCTTGCACCTATTGCGGCAATGTCTTGCCGATGCCGATTGGGGAGTCCGCTATGCCGCCGTCGGATCCCTGACGGACTTGGCTCGCCAGGGTGAACAATCTCTGCGCCCCTCAGTCGAGGCTGCGCTCCAGATGGCCCTGGAAGATGCCGATCCTCTGATCCCTCTCCGCGCCCAGATGAGCTGGCAGGAATTGGCTGCTGAGCCTTAGCTTCTCTGCTCTAGTGTGTCTTTCTCGGTTTTTCTCGTTTTTTCAGGAGCACCACCTATGTCTCTTCCGTTGCTTGCCGATCGCCCCACCACCCAAAATGAACGGGTGCCTCGCTACTTTGTGCCCAGCGACGAAACCCCGCCGGTCTACCGTCCTGACGACCCGACAGGAATTGACAACATCATTCGCGCAGCCTATCGCCAGATCTTCAGCGAGCATCTGATGCTGGAGAGTTATCGGCAAAAAGCTCTGGAGTCCCAATTGCGCAACGGGGCAATCTCGGTCAAAGAGTTTGTGCGCGGCCTGGGCAAGTCGGAGGTGTACCGGGATCTGGTCATGGTTCCCAACGACAACTACCGCTTCATCGAGGTCACCTTCCAGCGCTTTTTGGGTCGGCCCACCTACAGCCAACAGGAGCGCATCAAGTACTCCATCATCGTTGCCACCAAGGGGCTAGATGGCTTCATCGACGCTGTGGTGGATAGCGAAGAGTACAATGCCGCCTTTGGGGACGATGTGGTGCCTTACCAACGCCGTCGCCTGTCGGAAAAGCCCGCCAACCTGGTAACCCCCCGCTATGGAGCCCGTTGGCGCGATGTCTCCGGCGTGAAGCGCTCGACGCGGGAAGTGGTGCGCACCTATCGTCTCACCCGTCCTCCCAAACCCGGGGATCCAGAAAACTTCCTCAACATGGCCCGCATGCTCAATCCCAAGCCGGCTGCACGGCAAAACATCAGCGTCTTCGATCTGAAGATCCCGGACATGACCACCAGCCGCCGCTAGGACTGGGCAAGCTTCCGGGGACAACCCTTTGCGGGCTCTGCCGGGCCGATCGATCCGAGGCTGTTCGGATGGGTCGGCCTGCCGCTGTGCCTGGGGCAAGATTCGTTATAATCTGGGTGATGCTTCTTAACACTTGGGTCGCATGAAGAATCCGGTTGTGCGGGCTTTTTTTGTCGGCAAGGCTGTGGCGGATGTCCTACGGGAGCGTTTGGAAAGCGCCCTCACCGATATTGCCGGAGAAGTGGGCAAGGTGTGGGCCGAGCTGCAGGAGGGCTGGCAAACCTTTGCCCAGGATGTCATGACCCGAGCTGAGGCAGAAGCATCCGTGGCCGCCCAGGAAAGGGTGCCGCCTCCTTTCCAGACAGAAGATCTGCAGGCAACTCTGGACGACTTGCGGGCAGAAGTGGCGCAGTTGCGCTCCGAGTTGCAGAAGTACCGGAGTCGAAACGCTTGAACGCGAGCCTTTTGGGATCCCGGACTTCTTTGGGATCACAACCCGTCAAGCCCTATACCGCCTACCGCTGGGCCCGGGAGAACTATACTCGCCAGGGCCGCATGCTGGACATTTGGCGATTTGTGCTCACCTGGCTGTTTTACCTTTGGCTGGATCAGCAGGCTTGGAGCTATGGGGGGCAACCCACGCCTGAGCGAAAGGCCAAGCGCCGCCGGGCCAGAGCCATTTGGATCCGCGAAACGCTGCTTAACTTAGGCCCTACTTTTATTAAAGTGGGGCAGTTTTTCTCCACCCGCGCCGATCTCTTCCCCCCGGAATATGTCGAGGAGCTCTCCAAGCTGCAGGATCGGGTGCCTGCTTTCAGCTACGAACAGGTGGCGGCAATCGTGCAGCAGGAGCTGGGCAGGCCGATCACCCAAATCTACAGCTACTTTGATCCCACCCCTTTGGCCGCTGCCAGCTTGGGGCAGGTGCATCGCGCCAAGCTCAAAACCGGGGAAGAGGTGGTGGTGAAGGTGCAGCGTCCGGGGCTGACCCGGCTGTTCACCATCGATCTGGAGATCTGCCGTGGGATTGCCGAGTTCTTTCAGTATCGCACCTCTTGGGGCGGGCCGGGCCGCGACTGGATCGGCATCTACGAAGAGTGTCGGCGCACCCTCTGGGAAGAGGTGGATTACCTCAATGAGGGCCGCAATGCCGATACCTTCCGTCGCAACTTTCGGGATATGCCGCAAATTGCTGTTCCCAAAGTGTATTGGCGTTACACCTCTCCTCGCCTGTTGACATTGGAATACCTGCCGGGGATCAAAATCAGCGATTACGAAGCCTTGAGTGCGGCAGGGTTGGATCGCAAGGTTTTGGCTCGTCTGGGGGCAGAGGCTTATCTGCGGCAACTGCTCAAGGATGGCTTTTTTCACGCCGATCCCCACCCCGGCA
>NZ_JANSHQ010000606.1:0-1016 GCF_047461715.1 Synechococcus sp. R8-2
GTGCGGGTGGAGCGCTGGGTATCCCAGGAGGTGGCAGATCAAATTCAGGCTCTGCATCTGGATGGCCTGGAGCTGGTGAGCGAGCGGCAACGCGTTTACCCCCAAAAAGAGATGGCCGCTGAGGTGGTAGGGTATGTAGATCTGGATCATCAGGGCCAAGCAGGAGTCGAATATTCCCGACAAGAGCTGCTGGAGCGTACCGTTCAACCTGTTACTATTCCTCGCGATGGCTACGGACGACTGTTGGCTGCCGAGGTGCCGGAAGGGCTGCTGCAAT
The DNA here is from genome assembly GCF_047461715.1 of Synechococcus sp. R8-2. Classification (NCBI taxonomy): domain Bacteria; kingdom Bacillati; phylum Cyanobacteriota; class Cyanophyceae; order Synechococcales; family Synechococcaceae; genus Synechococcus; species Synechococcus sp. R8-2. The sequence goes on from NZ_JANSHQ010000606.1 coordinate 278, forward strand.
CTGGCGAGACGGTGCTGCAACTTACCCTAGATATGCGCCTGCAAAGAGCTGCCCGCGCTGCCCTGAAAGTGCAACTGGAGCGGTTTCGAGCCCTGCGGGGTACGGTGATCATCTTGCAGCCCCACACGGGGGAGATTTTGGCTCTGGTGAGCGAGCCCACCTATGACCCCAACCGCTACTTTGAGTATGACCCCGGTCTTTTTCGCAACTGGGCGGTAACGGATTTGTATGAGCCGGGATCCACCTTCAAGCCCATCAACATTGCCATTGGGTTGGATGCTGGAGCCTTCAGGGCAGATGAGCGGGTCTATGACGAGGGTCGGATTCTCATCGGTCAGTGGCCCATTCAAAATTACGACTACCACCAGCGAGGGGCCCATGGCTGGATGAGCGTCACGGATATCCTGCGGCAATCCAGCAATGTGGGCATGGTACATCTAATGCGCAAGCTGGATCCCCGCCAGTACTACAATGCCTTGGTGCGGCTGGGGTTCAACGAGCGCAGTGGCGTGGATTTGCCCTTTGAGCCGGCCAGCCGTTTGAAACCGCTGCGACAGTTTGTTACGGTGCCGGTGGAGCGGGCCACTGTCGCTTTCGGCCAGGGGCTGGCCCTTACCCCTCTACAGTTGGCTGCCATGCATTGCATCATTGCCAACGGCGGACTGAAAGTGCAGCCCCATGTGGTGCGAGGCTTGGTGGAGAAGGATACGGATACTTTGGTTTGGGGATCCCCGCAGCC
>NZ_JANSHQ010000607.1:0-848 GCF_047461715.1 Synechococcus sp. R8-2
TGCCACAGCAGCGGCAGAGCCAGCTCCAGGCCCATCGCCCCCGGCGGGGCATCGGCAAAGGGCAGGGTTTTCTCTTCATGGGTGTAGGGGTGGTGATCCGTCGCGATCCCCAGGCTGCCGGAACGGATCCCGGCGATCAGAGCCTCCCGGTCGCCGGCGCTGGGAAGAGGGGGCAGGAGACGAAGGTGGGGATCGTAGCGATGCTCAAGGACGGCCTCTTCGGACAAGATCAGGTGCATCCAAGTGGCACTGGCGGTAACCGGCAGTCCTTCGGCTTGGGCCTGTTGGATCAGCTCCAGGCTGCGGGCTTGGCTCAGGCGCATAATATGCACAGGCGGAGGGGAAGGAACGCTCCTGATCACCTCCAAGAGACGGGCCAGAGCGGCAGTTTCGGCACTGGCAGGGATCCCTTTCAGCCCCAGGCGCAGCGCCCAGATCCCTTCGTAGAGGCTACCTTGCCCGGCCAAGGTGGGATCCCAGGCCCAGAGCAGCAGGGGTTTATTCTCCAGCCGCAAATACTCCAGAGCCCGCCGCACCAAAGCCAAGGAGCGCAGTGGCTGAACCTCTGCAAAGCCAACTGCTCCCGCTTGCGCCAGTTCTCCCCAGGGGGTTGGAGTTTCTCCTTGGCCACCCACGCTCAGGGCAGCCCAGGGCAGCCAGCGGGGATCCCCCAATTGGCGGGGGTAGCGGTTCAAGTGCTCCGGGCGATCCAGCACCGGAAAAAAGCCGCTTCCGGGAAGGGGGGTGGGCAGAAGCCCCACCTGGGTAAAGCCTCCCGCCAAAGCCGCTGCAGCCAAAGAGGTCAGGGTTTCCCGACTGTGGGCCAGAAAGTGCTCCGCACCGCTTAC
>NZ_JANSHQ010000608.1:0-1102 GCF_047461715.1 Synechococcus sp. R8-2
CGTTCATGCGCGGCATGACAATATCCAGCACCACCACATCAGGCTTCTGCTGGCGAATGCACTCCATTGCCTCTACGCCGTCTGTTGCTGTGGAGACTTCCAAACCGTTCTCGGAAAGCAAGCTGGAAATGGTCTCCAGGTAGGTACGGTTGTCATCCACCACCAGCACTTTGCTCATCGCCGTCTTGCTCCTTTTGCACTCCCGCGCAACCGTCGGGCTGCTTTGACTGAGGTTTGCTCTTGTAACCTCACCTGGCTCCCTGGCTCCGGGCCGGCCATGCTACCCCTATTGTTTCGGTGAGGCCACTCTTCTGTCCAGTACTTCGCCTATAGTCTTCTGTGCCAACATTTTGGCTACCCCAACGCCTATTCGCCACCGCCCCGTTTGGGGGGAGGGCCCACGTAGGATTCGACAATGGTCAACAACTCCTTTTCCGCAAAGGGTTTGCTCAAAAATTCGTTGGCTCCGGCCATGCGGGCCTTAATCCGGTCGGTAAAACCATCCTTGCCGGTCAGCATAATCATGGGGGTTTCGCGGAACTGGCTGGATTTGCGCAACATGGCGCACAGCTCATACCCATCCAACTTGGGCATGGCCACATCGCAGAGAATCATGTCGGGGTTGAGAAGAAACACCTGTCCCAGCGCTTTGAGAGGATTGCCGATGGTGGTAACCTGGTAGCCCTCGTTTTGCAGGATGAACTCTACGGTTTTTTGGATGGCCATGGAGTCGTCGATGCAAAGGATGTGGCTGGGCTTATCGCTGGGTTTGAGGGGACGGCTGGGCTTGGGCTCCGCGATCAAGACGGGCTCGGACAGTTGAATGGCCCCTTGGCGGACGTAGGGATAGATGGCCTTGGCCACCGCCAGGGTGTCTCGACCCAGGTAGCGACCCATCTGGCGAATGCTGGTTTTGCCGTCTGACCACTCGCTCAGGGCTTTGAAGACGGGGGCGGGCAGGTTTTGCTGGAGCGGCAGGGGGTTGACGATGGTGGGAGCTTGGTTGGGAGCTTGGATGTAGGGGTGCAGCTTTTTCCACTCCTGCACTTGGGCTACGATCTCGGTGAGCAGGGGGGTAACGGGGAAGGTGGTCAACTGGGGG
>NZ_JANSHQ010000609.1:0-2119 GCF_047461715.1 Synechococcus sp. R8-2
TGATCGAGCCCATTGGCCTGGCGCTGCGGGCCACTCCAGAGCGGGAGGGAACCTACATTGGTGGTGTGCCCATGAACGAGGTGGTGACGGTGCTGGGCCTCAGCGAAGATGGTCGTTGGCAGCGCATCCGCCGTCAGAATGGGCAGGAAGGTTGGGTGCGGGCGGGGAATCTGGCGCAGGAGTAGCCCTTGCCATAGGCATAGCCCTACAGATGCCCTGGTGGGGGATTGTAACACCAGGGAAGCCTGTGTTTCGGTAGAGCAGTGCCGTTTGCGTCATCGGGACCGAGTCCTTGGCAGGGGAACTGGTGAAACACACTCCATTTCGGCTTGGTGCTTCAACAAGGGATCCCTGGGGCAAGGGGTTAGCTTTACCCTTTCTGGCCCTTGGGTTGGCCTTCTCTCTAGGCGCCTGCCGACCGGCTTCTAACGCTGGAGCGGAAAAGGTCAGGCAGGAAGCACCCCTAGCCCAAGCAAAGGCAGAGATGGGTACTCTGGAGTTTTGGGCCAACGGCGAGGACTTCATTCGGGAGGGGTTTGTCTCCAAAGACGGCTGGGAACTGAGCTTTGAGCACGTGTACGTGACGCTGGCGGACATAACCGCCTACCAAACCGATCCGCCCTTTGATCCGGAAGGAAATGCAGATTTGCTGGCACGGGCATTGGTCAGCCTCTCCGGCCCCATCACGGTTGATTTGATCACGGCTCCCCCGGCGGAGCGGGCCTTACTGGGATCCCTAGAGGCACCCCCTGGCCACTACAACGCCCTGGGGTGGCGGCTGGTGCCAGCACTGGAGGGGCCGGCAAAGGGCTATTCCCTCTGGATCGAAGGCCAAGCCCGACCGACAAAGGAAGGGGCTGGGGAGATGCCGTTTGTGCTCAAGTTCAGCCCTGAGGTGGCCTTCACCTGCGGAGAGTATGTGGGGGAGGAGCGCAAAGGCTTTGTGCGCGTCGGCCAGGTGGCAGATCTGGAGGTCACCTTCCATTTCGACCACCTGTTTGGAGATGGAAGCTTGCCCCCCAACGACAGCCTCAATCAAGCAGCTCTGGGGTTTGCCCCTTTGGTGAAGTTGGATCCTGTCTCCCTGGAGCAGCGGCTGGCCGCGTCAGCGGCGCGGAGCACTGGGGGGGGATCCGACCTTCTGGAAGTGGACTGGGGGGATCTGCAGGAGGGATCCCCTGCGGCTAAGGCCGTATTGGAGATCCTGCACCACTTGGGCCATGTGGGGGAAGGCCACTGCCGCGCTGCCTCTGGCCCTGCCCAGACAGAGTCTTCGCCCTGAAGTCTTGGCTTTTCTAAGACCGGTCGCCTGCGGAGCGTAGAGATTGTCGTCTGTCCTCAGCTAACCAATGAACCGAGTCTGGCCAAAACTTTGGATCCCTTCCTGCCGACTGAGCCTGATTGCGGCGTCGCGTCAGCGATGCGGAGCACGGTTGAGCTTGCTGGCTTTCGGCCTGCTCCTGTCTGCTCCCGCTTGGGGCCACGGGGTGGAGGCCTCTTGGCGGGCAGTTCCCGCTTTTGAGATCCAGGCCCGCTACGATTCTGGCGAACCGATGCGTTCTGCGCAGGTAACGGTGTTTGCGCCAACGGATCCCACTACCCCTTGGCAGGAGGGACAGACGGATGCACAGGGACGATTTCTGCTGCAGCCGGATCCCAACCTGACGGGCCTCTGGCAGGTGCGGATTCGCCAGGTGGGGCATGGGGTGTTGGTCAACGTGCCGGTGGGCGAGGAGTTCCCTCAGACAGAAGGGATCCCCAGCGCTTCCCCACCCTTTGGGCCTTTGCAGCGGGGGGTTATGGCCGGTTGCGTCATTTGGGGCTGTCTGGGCACAGCTCTCTTCTTCTCCAGGCCGCGTCAGTCTGTTTATGGAGCGGTGGAGAGCCCATCGGTTTCAGCATCTCCGGGGTCATCCCAGGTTAGCCCCTCCGCTCTGGAGTAGGACTGGCCATGCACATTAGCGATGGCATTTTGCCGGCACCGCTTTGGCTGGGGGGCTATGGCATCACCGCCCTGATCACCAGCTACAGCTTGCGGCTTCTCCGTCGCGCCGGCGTTGCCGAGCAATGTCCTTGGTGGGAACGGGATCCCCGCCATATTGCTACGCAACGCTGTCGC
>NZ_JANSHQ010000610.1:0-1197 GCF_047461715.1 Synechococcus sp. R8-2
GAGAGGATTCGGTAATTAGTTTTGAAGTAGGAGGGTCTCTGATGGAGTAGAATTGGTTATCGAATCTACTACAACCAGGAGAGACCCCATGACCAATGGTACAGCACTTTCAAATACTGGGACGTCGTTGGTATCGCCCGTGACAACGAGCCTGGAGAACCTGCCTGCGCGCTTGGGAAAACGGCTGTGGGTGACGCCTGCTGCGTTTCTGCAAACAACCTGTGCCATGCAGGTTGCCCGTTGGGCGGTGAACCTGTTCCCCCGGTCGCTTCCAGATTCACATCGGCGAGGTCGCAAAAGACGGTATTCCGATGAAAGCATCCTGCTGGGAGCGTATATCCAACGCGCCTGGCAGATGCGCTACGAGATGGTGGTGGATTATTTTCGCAGCCATCCTGAGGCTGCAACGCAGGCAGGGTTTGAAGATGGGCAAGTCATCAGCGTCGGGCAATATTGGGAACGTCGTCGCGCACTTGGTCTCTGGGTGTTCTGGCTGTTCTTCGTGGGCATGGTCTGGCAATGGTATCGCCGCAACATCATGCATGGAGTGGATGTGGTGCTGGATTCCACAACCCTACAGGCCTGGTAGCATCGCGACCCGGATGCTGGATGGAGGTTTCCTCAGCGATGGAACGGTTCAATGTGGGGCGACAAGGTGCATCCCGTGTTCTGTCGTTGGTCGGAAGTGCCGATCATGGTCCTGGTGACACCGGCCAACTGCTCCGACAGCCTGGCGGCGATTCCGCTCTGAGCCTGAGCAGTAGCTTGTTTTGGTTTTCGGATTGCCATTGTCCGCGCCGATGCCGCCTATTTTACTTATGCGCTCTTGAATGACATCCGTGTCGTTTTCCATGCAGGTTTCATGATTGACGACAACTTGCGCAGAAAAGGTAAAACCGCTTGAGCCACGTTGCCTTTCCTTCGCCAATGGCGGTTTCATGCCAGATTCCGCATGGTGATTGAACGCCACGTTGCCTGGGCGAAACGTTCCTTCGGCCTGGAAGCCGCACGCTGGAGTGGACTGGTTGCCGCTTATCAGCATACGGCTTTAGTGTACAGTGTCATGGTAGGCGTGGCATTGACCGCTTACCGCTTCCAGCGCCCCGAACTTGCTGGTTCGCGCATGAAAGTCCTGGCTATCCACATGCCTGCCTAAATGTACGAATTACCGATGTACGAATTACCGAATTCTCTCTT
>NZ_JANSHQ010000611.1:0-1806 GCF_047461715.1 Synechococcus sp. R8-2
TCAGGCCGGGGAGGATGTCAAACGAACGACACTTGCTTTCTGAGCCACTAACCTTGTAGAAAGACAAGGGCGAAAGGGCGGCTTTGATGCGGCGGCGCATTCTACAGCTTTGCATCCTCGGCTGGACGATGCTCCTCGTCCTGGCAGTGGGGGGCAGGGGATCCCTGCTGGTTCCCCACTTTTTTGGCATTGAAGCCCTGCAAGCCCAGGCTCAAACTCAAGCCGGAGAACTGCCGCAGCCGATGCGGCTCAAACTCCCCCCCGGCCTGGATCGCTACGCCTACGACAAGGCGGTGGGAGACTACTTTGAGGAAATCGAGCCGCTTTTGCCAGGTGGAGCCTATGCCCAGTGGGCCTTCTATCCCGTCCCTATCTACATCCAAGGGGATCACCCCCAGTGGAAGGCCTCCGTGGAGCAAGCGGTGAAGGAGTGGTCGGCCTACATCCCGCTCAAGGTGGTGGCCAAAGAGGAGGAGGCTTTCTACGGGATGAGCATTTACCGCGTTCCTCCTATTGGCGGCGGGGTGGCTGGGGCGGCCCGCCCGGAGTTTTTCTTCGCCTCCGATGGCTCTTTGCAGCAGCGGGTGCGCATCGTCATTGCAGAAGGACAGGGGTTGGCCGAAATAACGGCGGTGGCCCGACACGAGATCGGGCATGGGCTGGGGCTGTGGGGCCATAGCCCGAACCTGCGGGATCTGATGTATGGCGGACACCATGCGGCGGCTACCGGCAATCGGCGGGTGTTGCGGGTGCCCAACATTACCAAGCGGGATCTCAACACCCTCAAGCGCGTCTACGAGCAGCCCACCCTCAGCGGGCAGGTCTTTCCAGAGAGCTATCGCCGCCTGTTTGGCCAGCTTCTGCAGGAAAAGCCGCTGCCCGAGAGAGCTCTTGGATTGCCGCTAGCTAGAGCTGCAGGAGTTGCGACACCCCCTTGAGCGCCATAGCTAGGAGAAAAAAGAGCAACTGGGTGGCAACAATGCTGGGGCCGGAGGGCAGGTTGAAGGTTGCCGAGGCGATCATCCCCAGCACCGCGCTCAGTCCCCCAATACCTATGGCCAGCAGCACATAGGTTGTAAAGCGGGATCCCAAAAGCCTTGCCGTCGAGGCTGGGATGACCACAAAAGCGCTCACCAGCAACACCCCCACAGAGCGAATTGAGAGCGCCACCACCACAGCCAGCAACACCACAAAAGCCAGCTTCTGCCAGCCCACCTGAACCCCCCGCGCCCGCGCCAGCGGCTCATCCAGGGTCAGCAACATTTGGGAGGGCAAAGTCAATCCCACATAGGCCGAGCTGATCAGCAAGAGGATCCCGCTCGTCCACAGGGCTGCCGGGCTGATCCCCAAAATCTCCCCAAACAACAACTGGTTGAGGTTGCCCCGATAGCCGGGCAGCAAGCTGAGGGCGATAACGGCCAGCGCCAAAGAGGAAGAGTAGATGATGTTCAGCACCGCATCCGCCGACAGTTGAGTGCGCTCCAGGACAAAGGTGACGCCCAAAGCAAACCCCACCCCAAACACCATCAGCACCACGGTGGGATTCAGCCCCAGCAGCACTCCCAAAACAATCCCCAGCAGAGCCGAATGCCCCAGGGCATCGCTAAAGAACGACAGTTGCCGCAAGATGACAAAGCTGCCCAGCAGCCCGCCCGTCATGCCGGTGAGGATCCCGCCCAGCATGGCCCGCTGCATAAAGGGCAACTGCAACAGCTCCACCACCTGCGCCCAGCCTTCCGACATCTCTTTGTCTCTCAGTGACGGTGGATGTAGCGGACAAAATGGTGCTCCGCACCGCTGTCGCGA
>NZ_JANSHQ010000612.1:0-638 GCF_047461715.1 Synechococcus sp. R8-2
AGTCAGGGTCGGGTAGTTTACATTTACTTAACTGTTACTTAAAAGTTGTAGAAGAAAGCTCTGGCGGGGGCAGTGACGCTCAAGGGAGAGCTGCGGTGATCGGTTTCACCGTCCAAGAGAACATTTTCTGGTTAACTTTGGGGGGGATAGTCTGGATTATCCTGAGCAATCCCCAGTCTGAAGAAGGGGACAATCGACAGGGATCCCTTGATGAGGTTGACCATGGACTTGGGCTTGGTGGTGATTGCCTACAAAGAGGGGGATCGGGAGAGCAAAGCCGCCTGCCAGAGGTGTGCGGAGCAGTTGCGCCGGCGCGGTGTTACGGTGTTGACAGCTCCCACTGGCTTGCACCACAACCCCTACCCAGTCTTTTTGGAGGCCACCTCGGATCCCATCGATCTGGCAGTGGTGCTGGGGGGAGATGGCTCGGTGTTGGCGGCGGCACGATACCTGGCTCCCCATGGGATCCCGATTTTGCCGATCAAAGCGGGGGGTAGGCTGGGGTTTTTGGCCCAGTCGGAGCGGGTGCTGCAACAGGATCCCTGGGATCGCATTCAGGCAGGGGATTTTTTCTTGCAAGCCCGCATGATGTTGCAAGCCCAGATTTGGGAACAGCCGCAGTTGGGGCAAGGGGATCC
>NZ_JANSHQ010000613.1:0-1349 GCF_047461715.1 Synechococcus sp. R8-2
GGCCTTTAAGGTCAATTTTTCTGGGTTTCTGTTGATCTTGGCCGGGAGCCTTCTTCGGAATTGGAGTTGGGAATGACGGAAAACTACGGTGCAGAGCAGATCCAAGTTTTGGAAGGCTTGGAGGCTGTGCGCAAGCGGCCTGGCATGTATATTGGCTCCACCGGGCCGAAGGGGTTGCACCATTTGGTGTACGAGGTGGTGGACAACTCTGTGGATGAGGCCCTGGCCGGCTATTGCGACGATATTCAGATCAGCCTGCATCCCGACGGCTCGGTATCCGTTTTGGACAATGGCCGCGGCATTCCGGTGGACATCCACCCCAAAACCGGGCAGTCGGCTCTGGTTACGGTGCTGACGGTGCTGCACGCGGGGGGCAAGTTTGGCGGTGGCGGCTACAAAGTCTCCGGTGGGCTGCACGGGGTGGGCGTGTCGGTGGTGAATGCCCTCTCCGAATGGGTGGAGGTGACGGTTTGGCGAGAGGGCAAGGTTTACTTTCAACGTTTCGAGCGCGGGGCGGTGGTGGGATCCCTGAAATCCGAACCCCAGCCCAAGGGATCCAATCGGCGGGGTACAGAGGTGCGCTTCAAGCCGGATGGGCTGATCTTTCCCGAGCGAGAGTTTGACTATGCCGTATTGGCGGCCCGCTTTCGCGAATTGGCCTACCTCAATGCCGGCTTGAAAATTACCTTTAGCGATCTGCGGCGGGATCCGCCTCACTGCGAAACCTATCAATATGCAGGCGGCATCAAGGAATATGTGGCCTTCATCAACCACGAAAAAACGCCCATCCACTCTGACATCATCTACATCCGAGGGGAGCGGGATGGCGTGGAGGTGGAAGTGGCCCTGCAGTGGTGCTCGGATGTGTACACCGATACTTTGATTGGCTTTGCCAACAACATTCGCACCAGCGAAGGAGGCACCCACCTAGAGGGCCTGAAAACCTCTCTCACCCTCACCATCAACAGCCAAGCCCGCAAACTCAACAAGCTGAAGGATTCCGACAGCAACCTGGCTGGAGAAAATGTGCGCGAGGGGTTGACGGCCATCGTCTCGGTCAAGGTGCCTAACCCCGAGTTTGAGGGGCAAACCAAAACCAAGTTGGGCAACACCGAGGTGCGGGGCATTGTGCAAACCCTCGTCTCCGAGGCGCTCACGGAGTACTTGGAATTCAACCCCAACGTGGCCAGGGGGATCGTCGATAAGGCCATCCAGTCCTTCAATGCTGCCGAGGCAGCCCGGCGGGCCAGAGAATTGGTGCGGCGCAAATCTGCCCTGGAATCTTCCACGCTGCCGGGGAAGTTGGCCGATTGCAGTTGCCGCGACCCGGCGGAATCTGAGGTGTATTT
>NZ_JANSHQ010000614.1:0-2407 GCF_047461715.1 Synechococcus sp. R8-2
TCAGCGTAAATGTATCAGCCTTTCTCTGTAGACGTTCGATTGCACCTAAAAAATTGCCCCGCCCATCACCGGGCGGGGTTATTGCTGCATCCTCAGGCCAGCTTAAACTGCCTCTGGAACTTTGGCCTCTTCCGCCGCCACTTCCTGCACCACGATCTTGCCCCGGAACACCACGTAGTTGTAGATGTTGTAGGACAAGATAACCGGGATCAGAAAGCCAATAAAGGTGAGCATAAACACCAGGGAGCTGGGGGAGGCCGCCGCTTCGTAGATGGTGACGCTGGGGGGAATAATGTTGGGGAAAACCATGAACCCCAAGCCGACAAAAGAAAGTGCAAAAATCAAAAAGGTGTAAACCAAAACGCTATTTTCTTCCCGCCGGCGCAGGCTGCGCAGCAACAACGCCACCAACAAAAGTCCCAGAACTGGGATGGCAGCAAAGATGTAGAAAAGAGGGGGCGAGAAAAGCTGAGCACGCGCCTGCTCGGACATGATAGGAGTGCTGATGGTGATAAACACTGCCCCCAGTAAAGTTGTCCAGGTGGCGATGGTTGCCGTCTTGTAGTAGGTTTCCTGAAGCTCGCCGGTGGTCTTAACGATTAGGTAGGCTGAGCCGATTAACACATAGCCCTGGATCAAAGTAAGAGCCACCAACAGCGTGCGCCAGGTCAGCCAATCCCAGGGGCTGCCGGCAAAGTGGCCGGCTTCGTCCACGCGGATCCCTTCGAAGACGCTGCCCAAGGCAAATCCCTGGCCCAAGGCTGCCAAAAAGCTGCCCACTCCAAAGGCCAGGTTCCACACCAACTTGTTGTCGGCGTTTTCCCGAAACTCGAAGGAAACGGCCCGCAAGATCAGGCCCACCACCATGATCACCAAGGGTATGTAGAGGGCATTGAGAATGGTGGCGTAGGCGAGAGGAAAAGATCCAAATAGGGATCCCCCCATCAACACCAGCCACGTCTCGTTGGCATCCCAAACATTGCCCAAGCTGGTCATGAGAATGCTGCGCCGCGTCTCGCTGGAGGCCGTCAGGGAGAGGATACCAACTCCCAGATCAAACCCGTCCAGCAGAACGTAGAGAAATAGGAATAGGCCCAGGATAAAAAACCAAACCTGGGGCAGAAACCGCTGTAAAGGCTCAAAAGATTCCATCGCTGTTCCCTCTGCTTTGAGTATTTCTGACCAGTGCGAGACAGTTCCCGATGGCGATCCCCAGTCCCTCTCCCTCTAGGGAAGGGAAGTTGGGAGTTGACGTAGCGAAGGGTTTCACTGCTGTGGGGAATGGGCCTGCTACGTTGCCCTGTTGCTACTTGGAGTCACCAGTTAGATGGCTACCAAACTGCTGCTACCGAGCTTCTGCAGGACGGCGATCTGGCTCGTGGCGGGCAGGCTCGACCACGATCACCGGCTGCGTTGCCGGGACAGGGGCGGGCAACTCCAGGTTTGGCCCTTCGCGGATGATGCGGCTGCCAAAGTAGAGAGCGGCAACGAAGAACACAGTGTACAACGCGGTCAGGCCAACCAGAGAAAACAGCACTTCTCCTGCCGGCAGGGGCGAAACCGATTCCACCGTGCGCAGTTGTCCATACACAATCCAGGGCTGCCGACCCACACAGCGGACGATCCAACCGGTTTCAACGGCGATGTATCCCAGGGGTGCTGCGAAGATCCAAGCTCTCATCAGCCACTTTTGCTGAGAAAGGGCCTCCACTGAGAGCTTGCCCCTCAGCCATTGCACAAGGGTAACTCCGACAAGCCCGGCCAGAAAAAGACCAATGGCCACCATCGTTCTGAAGGAGTAGTAGATCAGGCCGACCATGTGGGGACGATTTTGGGGATCCCAGCTTTTGAGCCCTTGAATGGGTCGATCCAAGCGGGGCTTGAACTCCAGCAGATAGCCCAGCGCGCCGGGGATCTTCACCTCCCACTCGTTGCGCTCTTCGCGGTCGTTGGGCACAGCCAACAGGCTCCAGTCTGCCCGCTCGCCGGCAGGGATCGTCTCCCACTGGGCCTCCATGGCCGCCAGCTTGGCCGGCTGATAGCGATAGACTTGCTCCGCGCTCAGATGGCCGACGAACACCTGCAAAGGGGCGACCACTAGGGTCATTGCCAAGACCACTTTGAGGGAGCGGGAGAAGAACTCGCTGTGCCGCCGCTTGAGAATGTACCAGGCACTGATGCCACCGATAACAAACAAAGAGGTTTCCAAGGTGGCAAAAAACATGTGCAGAAAGCTGTTGACCATGAAGGGGTTGACAATAGCTTGCAGGTAGTCCCGCACCACAAATTTCCCATCGACGAACACGCCACCTGCCGGCGTCTGCAGCCAAGAGTTGGCCGTCAGGATCCAAAAGGTGGAGAGGTTGGCGCCAAAAGCCACCAGGATCGTCGAGATCCAGTGAATCAC
>NZ_JANSHQ010000615.1:0-1251 GCF_047461715.1 Synechococcus sp. R8-2
TATTGACTAGAGTCATGCTCCTATCAGGGATCCCTGTGGGCAGCCAGAATGGCCTGAGCAGCCAGGTGGCCGGAGAGGGTGGCCCCTTCCATGCTGTCGATGTAGTCTTGGGCGGTGTAGCTGCCGGCAAAAAAGAAGTTGGGTATTGGGGTCTTTTGCTGTGGGCGATAGGGATCCATGCCCGGTGCTTCTCGATAGAGGGAGTGGGCCAGTTTCACCACGCTGTACCAGGTCATGTTCAGTTGCCGGGATGAGGGAAACAGCTCGTGGACTTGGTGCAACACGTGCTGGGCAATTTGCTCGTTGGGCATGGAAATGAAGGGATCCCCCGGCGTGAGCACGCATTGTAATAGAGATCCCTGGCCGGGTTTGTAGTAGTCGGCGGGGCTGGTGAGGGCCAGATCGGCAAAGCAGGAAAAATCGGCATCGGCAGTGTAGAGGAGATTGTCGATACCCAGAGCCTCTGGGTGTTGGCTGGCTCGTTTGGCCTGGCCTTGGGGGTTCAGCTCCGTCACCCAGCCATCGAAGCGCAACTGCACCGTGGCCACCGGTACGGATTCCAGCTTGTAGAGGTTGTCGAATTGTGGCCACTGCCGCCACACTTCCGGGATCAGCCGCTTGGCCCCTTCCACCGCCGCTGCGCACACGTACACATCTGCCTCTACCCGCTCTCCATTGGCCAAGAGCAAGCCGGTCACCGCGTAGGGAGGAGAGTCGTTCACTTCAATGCGACTGACCCCTCTGCGGGTGTGGATCTGGCCCCCGCGGGCTTGGATGTAGCGGACGATGGGCTGAGTGAGGTAGGTGTCCGGGGATCCCTTGAGGAAATTGAGCTTGGAGGCCTCTGTTTTGCTGGCAAACATCTGAAAGATCGTCAGCATGCAGCGGGCAGAAATCTGCTCTGTATCGATAAAGCCCAAGGCATAGGCAATCGGGTTCCACATCCGCTTCAGGCTACCCTCGGATCCCCCATGCCGCCGAAACCAATCGGCAAAGCTCATCCGATCCAAGGCGCGAATTTGCCGCATTGCCCCTTCATAGTCCAGCAAGCCGCGAATCAAAGGGCTGGTGCCCAGCGCCAAGGCGTTGCGCAGCTTGTCCGCCCAAGAGAGCTGCTCGGTGGTGAAAAAAGCTTTGAGGCCGTTGAAAGGCGCCCCCAGGGGAAAGCGAAAATCCAGACTGGCCGTTTGCCCACCTCGGTTGACAAAGGTGTGGGTGTGTTGCTTGGGCAGCAGGTTCTCGTAGGCCCCC
>NZ_JANSHQ010000616.1:0-594 GCF_047461715.1 Synechococcus sp. R8-2
GCGTCAGCGGGACGAAGTCCTTAATCCTCGGCATCAGCCGCCTCTCCAGAAAACATGGCTTTCCCCAAGAAGCAGAGTTTGCCATGCTGGTGGCGGATCCCTACCAACGGCAAGGGATTGGCACGGAGCTGTTGACCCGCCTCATTCAGGTGGCCCGCTGCGAAGGGATCCAGCACCTCACCGGCGAGGTTCTTGGCGAAAACGAGGCCATGCGCCGCCTGTGTCAGCGGCTGGGGTTCCAGTTGCACCCTTCTCCAGAGGATCCTGGCATTCTCAAGGCCACGCTGGATCTCGCTGTCGATGCGGCGATCCCCACCCCCTGTCCTGCCTAGGGATCCTTAAATAAAAACGGTTTGCCGACCGGCTTACCGTAGAATAGGAACAAGGGCCTGCTCCTTCCGCCTACAGCAAGCGGAGCCCCTCTGTCGGAGAGAGGCTGGGGGCGAGGGCGGCCCGAGGTTTTGAGGACGGCTATGGAGGTTACAAAGACAGGCGGGATCCAGAGGCTGCTGGCGAGCGGGGGACGGTGGCTGGGGATGGGATCCCTGCTGCTCTGCCTTCTGCTTGGCCTTGGCGGCTGTGGCCGAGGGGGGG
>NZ_JANSHQ010000617.1:0-4609 GCF_047461715.1 Synechococcus sp. R8-2
CCGTCCTGGAAGGGCGGGGCTTTGGACCTAGCTTTTTGGTAAAGGTATGGGCTCTAGGGTGGAATCTTGTCCGTGACGGGCCTGTAGGATCGGGTCAACCGGGAACGAGGACTGGCGCTGCTTCAGGATCGGGGAGAATGGATCCCTGTTGGAGCCTGTGAATGGCTGCCGGGGATAGGGGAGAAGAGCCCGGAAGGAACTCCGTCCCGCTAACCCAAGCGGGTGAGGTTGATAAGGCCGACTGGTGGAACTGAGTTGAGCAATTTTGGGGTGCAGAGCGTGTTGTCGATGAACCTATGGAGTGCAGGGCTGTTGGGCCTTACCTTCAGCTCACCTGGAGAATTTGTCTTCCGCTTTCCCCCCGGCACCCCGCTGGTGGGAGGGCTGGGCCTACGCTGGTATGGCCTATTGATGGCAGTGGCCGTGTTGGTCGGCTTGATCTTGACCAAAGCGTTGGCAGAATCTCGTCATCTAGAGAAAGAGCCTGGCAAAGCCAGTGAACGAGTGGAGCTACTGGCCCTGTGGTTGGTAATATCTGGGTTTCTGGGCGCCCGCCTCTACTACGTCCTCACCCACTGGTCAGAGTTCCAAGACAACCCCCTCTCGGCCTTTGCCATTTGGCAGGGGGGTCTCATCATCCACGGTGGGGTGTTGGCCGGCGCGCTTGCCCTTTACCTCTATTGCCGCACCACCGGGATCAACGGCTGGAAGTACGCCGATGTGCTCACGCCGGGGTTGATTTTGGGCCAAGCCATCGGGCGCTGGGGCAACTTTTTCAACTCTGAGGCCTACGGTGCCCCTATTCCTCCCGACAGCCCTTGGCCGCTGCGGGTGTACATTCCTCCCCAAGCCCGCGAGCCGGAATACAGCCAATTTGAGTTTTTTCACCCCATCTTTTTTTACGAAAGCGTCCTCAACCTGCTTCTATTTGCCCTCTTGATGGGAATGTTCTGGCGCTTTCCCAAACTCAAAGATGGCACTTGGGTTTGGACCTATGTTGTCGGCTATAGCCTGATCCGCATCCCCTACGAAATCTTGCGCGTGTCGGCGGTGGCCTATCTGCCGGGAACTTCCATCAAAGCCGCCTATGTAGCCAGTGGCTTGGGCTTGGTGATCGGGATCGGCATGTTGATCTACATGTACCGGCTGCGCTTCGACCCCGATTTGGAACAACTGGCAGCGTGGTTATCGGAGCAAGCGGGATTAGCGCCAGAAGCAGCCCAAAACCTTCTGGAACGGGCTTGGGCTATTCAACAGAGACATCGCCGCGCCGACCTGTTGGATCGTGTCACCCTCGCCATGCCCCACTTTCCCGGCACCCTTGCCCCTCACCTGTCTCTTGGCCAACGGGAGCTGCTCATGCGGCAACTGTTTTGTCGCCTGGAAGGCAGGGATCCCACTGAGGAAGGGCTGGCCCAAGCCAGTTAGTGCCGTGGCCATCAGGCTGAATCAGGGTCATTCCCTCACCCCCAAGGAGAAAGCAGGGCCAGGGAGCAAAACCTTTAGGCCAGCAGACCTCGGGCCAGCAAACCCGCCCCCCCTCCCATCAACACCAACAGCCAAGTGGGCTGGCGAAAGCGCATCAAGGCAATGAAGGCCGCTACCCCGATCCCCAAAGCCACCAGCGAAGCGGGAGTTGTTTGTTGTAGCAGCGCATTTTGGGCCAAGGGCACTGTAGCCGCAGCAACAGCCCCCAGGGCCGTTGGGGTAATTGCCTGCAGGGATCCCTTCACCCAAGCATTGTGCCGTATGCGCAACAGAACCGGAGCTGCCAGCAAAATAAAGGCAAAAGAAGGGGCAAAGATGGCCACTGTTGCCGTCAGGGCCCCCAGCACCCCTGCCACCTTGTAGCCGATAAAGGCTGCCGTCAGCACCACCGGGCCAGGAGTAAATTGCCCAATGGCCACCCCATCCAAGAACTCTGTCGGCGTCAACCAGCCCAACTGATCCACCACCTCGTCGGCGATGAAGGGGATGATCACCAACCCTCCCCCGAAGATGGTGCCGCCTACTTTCAGGAAAAACAAGGTCAAAGGCCAGAAATAGGCACCAATCCGCTCCAGACCCCAAAAGCTGCTCAGGATAAGGGTTTCCGGTGGAACCGTGGCCACTACCGTCTGGGCCAACGTCAATACTGGCCAAGGGAGTAAAATCGGGATCCCCGATAGTGGGCCTTTTTTGGGCCCATACAGCAGCAGCCCCACCAGAGCCGCCAGCCCGAACAGCAACAGGATATTCACCCCCCCAATCAGCAGCAGGGCAAAGGCCGCCACCGCGATCAGCCCCCGGCTCCAATCCTTCACAGCTTTACGGCCCAGTTTCCAGCAAAAGGCCAGGATAATGGCGATCACCACCGGGGCCACCCCAAAAAACATCCCCTCTAGCTGCGGCACCCCCTGAAAGCGAAAGTAAAGCCAAGAAAAAATCACCTCGATCACAAAAGCAGGGGCAATGAAGCAAATCCCCGCCAGCACCGCCCCCAACCAGCCTGCCCGCACATAGCCGACATAGATCCCCATCTGGGTAGAAGCTGGCCCTGGCAACATTTCACATAGGCCCACCCCTTCGGTAAATTGTTCCTGGCTCATCCAGCCCCGCCGGATCACCGCCTCATCGTGTTGCATGGCGATGTGGGCTTGGGGGCCGCCGAAACCCAGGGATCCCAGCCGCAGGAATACCACGGCAATCTCTTTCAGGCGCGTTGAAAGGGAGGGCAAGTTGTCGGGGGCGTTTTCCGGCCTGGGGAACTGACCGGGAGCAGACTCAGAAGACATGGGCAAAGCCCGGCAAGACAACCCCGCCTATCCTGCCATCTGTCCGGGATCCCTTCAAGAGGACAACACTCACCCGTTTATCCTTTCACCCAAACTGCCCCCTCAGGTCTTCAGGCTTCGCAACCACTCTTCCAGAGCGCGGATCGGCGCGGGATCCCGGTAGACGCGATCTTGACGTGCTTTCACCTGCTGGCCCATTTGCTCTCGCCACTCTGGATCCAAGCCCAACTGACTGGCAATCTGGACGTATTCATCGAGGGTGTGGGCGATGGTATCCAGGATCCCCATCTGCTGCAGGATGGCGTAGGTGTGGCGGCCCCGCAGCAGGGATCCGGGCAAGGTGACGATGGGCAGGCCGTGGGGCAGGGCTTCCAGGGTGGTGTTGCCCCCTGACCAGCCGAGGCTATCCAGGTAAATATCCCCCAGGGCGTTGTAGGCGGCATATTCTGCAGGCGAGAGTTCCGGTAGGAGCACCACATACTCTTCGGCAGCTAGGTCATAGGCCTGAAAGGCTCGTCGCAGCCGCTGCCAAAAGCGCTCGCGGATCCCTTGGGAGAGGCGGCCCCGCAAAAATAGAAATTGACACTTCCCCACTTCCCGGGCGATGCGGGGGAACACCTCGTCGTACTGAGGTAAGTACTTGAATAGGGATTGGGCGCAGAGGTAAAGCACCCTGTCGGGATCCACCCCCCAAGCTTGCCAGTCCACAGGGGCGGGGTCAACTTCTAGGGGAATATAGTAGGTGCCGATGCCAGGCAGGGGCAGGAGCTGCTCGGTGTAATGGCCGGCCCCGTCCGGCGGCTCCATCAGCTCGCTGCTGAGGAAAACGTCTATTGTCGGCAGGCCAGAAGTTTGCGGGTGGCCCCAGGCCATCGCCTGTACCGGCGCCAAGCGGAGGGCGGCCAGTTGGGCACAGACCGGGTCAATGCCCACTTCCGGGTAGAGGAGCACATCCAGCTGTGCCTCTCGAATAGCCGCTTGCCATTCTTCTATGCTGCGGGATCCGGCCACAAAGTGCTCAAAACGAGGGGGCAGGGAGCACGTGACCTCATCTTGGATGACCGAGGTGTGGAAGCCGTAGAGGGCCACTTGAGCACGATCCAGGGCTTCTACCCAGCCGCGAGTCAGGATCTTCCAAACGGAGTGATCCCGAAACAGGCCGGAGACAATGCCCACCCGCACTCGGCCAGGATGTCGCTGCCAGAGGACGGAGGGCTGGGGATAGCGGGCCGCCATCACGTCCCTCACCAAGGATCCGTAGAGCTGCTGCAGATCGCGGTCGTTCTGGCCTTGGTAGGGCAAAAAGAAGGGTTGGACGGAGCCGATCCCGGCAGCTGCTCGCTCCAGGGTTTCGGGATCCCGCGGCAGGTGTTCCCAGCGGCCCCTCACCTGTTGTAGGGCTTGGCGGTAGCGCTCCCGAGCCACGGAAACTTGGTCTGCCGAGGCGTACAGCAAGGGCAACTGGCTAACACACCAGCCCAGGGCCGCGGCCAAGTCGGCGGGATCCGCTTGCCAGAGTTGGTAGAACAGCTCCGCCGCTTCCTCCTCCCGGCCACAATCCCGCAGCAGGATGGCCAGGGTGTAGGCGGCATCGGCAAAGTCCGGCTGCAGCTCCAGGGCCTGTCCCAAGGGGACAAGGGCCGCCTCCAAATCCCCCTGCTGCCGCAGCACCAGCCCCAGCTGGTACAAAACTTCCGCGTCCGGCCCCCCCTGCTCTAGGGCCAGTTGCAGGTGAGTTTTCGCCTCCGCCAGCTGCCCCGCCTGCTTGAGAACAATTCCCAAATTAAAGTGGGCGTCGGGAAACCAGGGCTGGTGGGCAAGGGCCTGCCGGATCA
>NZ_JANSHQ010000618.1:0-1771 GCF_047461715.1 Synechococcus sp. R8-2
GCTGCACGGTTTTGATGATTACCCACGACATTGATGAGGCGCTGTTTTTGGCCGACCGCCTGGTGCTGATGACCAATGGCCCTGCAGCCACCATCGGGCAGATCGTGACCATCCCCTTCCCGCGCCCTCGGGATCGCGAGCGGATTCTTGAAGATCCGCAGTACTACCGCCTGCGCAACTCGGTTCTCAGCTATCTCTACGGCCATGAAGCCAACCCAGAGGCGGCTTACCGGTAAATCCAACCTGGAGCAGTTGACGGAGCGAGAGGGCGACAAGGCAACCCAAAACCCAAAAACCACACACCTTGGCCATCAGGTGCAGCCCCTGGTCAGGCGATCCGCAAACCTCTCTTGGAACTCGCCCACAACATTGCGCAACCGCTCGTCCAAAACGGCCAGCGTCTGGGATGCGATCTCGTCCGGCACGCCGCCGAAAAACGCCTCCGCAATGCCCCCGGCAATGCAGGCCATGGTGTCTGCGTCTCCACCAAGGGAGATGGCGTTGCGCACCGCGTCTTCAAAACCGTCTGCCTCTAGGAACGCGATGATCGACTGGGGCACCGAGCCCTGACAGGAGACATCGAAGCAGTAGTGCTCCCGGATATCGTCCAGCCGCTCGGATAGGCAGTATCCGAACTCTTGCTCGATGTACGTCTTGATGTCGGCCTTGGTGTACCCTGACCGGGCGAGAAACACGGCGGCTGCCGTAGCCTGAGCGCCGCGGATGCCCTCCGGGTGGTTGTGGGTTACCTCGGCACTGGCCCGCGCCTGGGCCAGCACTTCTTCCAGCGTGTTGCAGGCGATGCCAATGGGGCTAACCCGCATGGCGGCTCCGTTGCCCCAACTGTAGTACGGCTCACGGCAGCGATGCTCGGCCCAGTGGATGAAGCTGCTCCCGTACCCAGCCTCTGGGTAGGCGTGGAAGTACTCATGGTACCAATCGACGTAGCTACCGCCCCGCAGCAGCCGCTCGGCCACAGCGACCGTCAGAACCGTGTCATCGGTAAATTGGCTGGCCTCGACGAACAGCGGAAAGTTCTTCGTTTTGGTGCCCGAGTGCTCATGGACAGAGCCGATAACATCCCCGGCAATGGCTCCCAGCATCAGTACCCTCTCCTTTTTCTTTTCCCAGTTCTCAATCTCCCGGTTCTCAATCTCGCCGTTTCCGAAAAGGCTCGCCCGCCCATCCAATTCTGAATCCGCACCCCTAGGCAATCAAGCGGCGCACCGCCCGAAGCAGCTCCGCGGGGGGAGGAGAGTTGGGATCCCAGCGAATTTCCAACTCAGGTGAGTCTTTGAGCACTTGAGGAGGGCCGGGCGAGGTGTGCAGGATGGCCACACAGCGCAAATTGCCCCGGTCTCGACAAAACTCGTGCCAGAGAGGGATAGCCTCGGGATCCCGGCTGACCACCAGGTAGTGGGAGCAGGCTTCCAGGATCGGCTGCTTTTGCGGATCCACCTTGCCGCCCACATCCACAATCACCAAACTCTTTTGCCGGCGCAAAGCCAGAATGGCCTGGGCATGGAAGCTGAAAAATTCGGGGGTAAAAGAGCCCCGGTACTGGTGCTTGAGGATCTTCGCCTCCTCTGGTGGCAAGTCTAAAGTCCAATTGCCTTCCCCATCCCAATGGGCCCGTTGCAGATAAATATCGGGATGCTCCGGCAGCAGAGCTTCGAAGAGGGCGCGGGCAAGACGGCTTTTGCCACTGTCGGGGGGGCCCACCACCATCACTGCCGCTGCCAATTCTGTTCGCGTCAGCGGGCCGTAGGCC
>NZ_JANSHQ010000619.1:0-2188 GCF_047461715.1 Synechococcus sp. R8-2
TAAATTGATGGGCTCTATCGAGCTTGGGTGGCTTCTGTCCTATGATTGGTTGCGAAGGATTAAGCCATTCCATGCACCCTCTGAAAGCGTTGAAAGCGTTGATATTTTGCCTAGCCTTCCTACTGGTTGGACTGATCTACTACTGCACGGTAGAGGCCCAGCCTCTTTTTGAGCTGAACCTGACGGCCACCTCGGAATACAACCTCATTCTCCCCATCGAAAGCATTCGGGTGGTGCGCGGTGCCAATCCCCAAGATTTGCTCATTTATCTATCAGCTCCTTCTGCAGCCTGGATCCATCAAGAAGAGGTGAACGGGCACTATTTGATTGACATCCCCTACGGAGTCATTACCCGTACAACAACCGTCGAGATTGCCTCGGATCTGCCCTATCGACTGAGCTGGGGCAACCAAAATGAGCAGACGGGGCGACTGTTGATTACCCCTGCTCCCCCTCGTGTGGAGGTGTTTCTGCAGCATAGCTGGATCCCGGATCCCGACTTTCTCGATCCGGCGGAAAACAGCCAACCTTTGCAACTGCCCTTGGAAGAAATGCTGGGGCCTTTACTGGAGGTGCCGCCTCGTTCTGCCTTTCTGACCATTGACGATGGCCCCTGGCCCCAATCCACCCCCCGACTTTTACAGGTTTTGGATGATCTTCAGATCCCGGCCACTTTCTTTGTTATCGGCACCCACGTTTCCCGATTTCCAGAATTGGCTCAATTGATCCAGGCCCATCACCACACCCTAGCCAATCATACTTTTACCCACGATTATCAACGTCTCTACGGAAGCAATGAGCTGTTTTATGCTGAGGTGGATCAGACAACCCAACTGCTCAAAGCGTTGAACTTGGATCCCCAACTGGTTGTTCGCCCACCGGGAGGTTTTCGCCTAGACTCTGCTTTGCGCCATTCTTTAGAGCAGGCAGGGTATCGCGTTCTTTACTGGAACATGAGCGCAGAAGATGCCTACGCCGGCCAAAGCGCAGCCCAACTTTTGGAGCGCATTCGAGCCCAGTTGCCGGCGATCCAAGCTTCCGAGCGGCCCCTGGTTTTGCTGCTGCACGATCGCTGGCCCCACACTGCAGAGGCCCTGCCGGATATCGTCGCCGCCATTGAAGGGGCGGGCTATCGCTTTTTGCCCTGGCCGGCCATCAGGGATCCCGTTTGAAGGGCTGGCAACAGGTTTTCTGGCTTGAGGACTCCGACCCGCCTTTGCCGGCTGGGGATGTTCAAAGAAGGGCTGCATCTCGCTCAGCTCAGCAGCGTTGCCCAGAGATAACGGAGGCCTGTGCCTTGACAAGCTTTTCCCCAAGTAGCACATTGAAAGTTTACAGGACTTGGCTGCGGGCCGAGGAAGATGAGCGAGAGGACATTATTCGATAAGGTGTGGGATGCCCATACGGTGCGGATTTTGCCCTCTGGGCAGACGCAGTTGTTCATCGGCCTGCACCTAATTCACGAGGTGACCAGCCCGCAGGCTTTTGCCATGCTGCGGGAGCGCCATCTGCCGGTTCTGTTTCCCGAGCGGACGGTGGCCACAGTGGATCACATCATTCCCACCGACAACCGGGCACGGCCTTTTGCGGATCCCTTAGCGGAGGAGATGATCCAGGAACTGGAGCGCAATTGTCGGCAATACGGCATCCGTTTCTACAACAGTGGCTCCGGTCGGCAGGGGATCGTGCATGTGATTGCCCCGGAGCAGGGGTTAACTCTGCCGGGGATGACCATTGCCTGTGGGGACAGCCACACCTCTACCCACGGGGCCTTTGGGGCCATTGCTTTTGGGATCGGCACCAGCCAGGTGCGAGACGTATTGGCCACCCAAACTTTGGCTTTGTCCAAGCTCAAGGTGCGCCGCATTGAGATCCACGGCAAGTTGGGGCCGGGAGTTTACGCTAAGGATGTAATTCTGCACATCATCCGCAAGCTAGGGGTCAAAGGCGGGGTGGGCTACGCCTACGAGTATGGGGGCAGCGCCATTGAAGCCATGAGCATGGAAGAGCGCATGACCCTCTGCAACATGTCCATCGAGGGAGGGGCCCGCTGCGGCTACGTCAACCCCGATGGGGTGACCTTTGAGTATTTGCGGGGGCGAGAGTTTGCCCCCCAGGGATCCGATTGGGAAGAGGCGGTAGCCTGGTGGAGAAGCCTGGCCAGCGATGGCGATGCCCGCTACGACGA
>NZ_JANSHQ010000620.1:0-2266 GCF_047461715.1 Synechococcus sp. R8-2
GGGGGGTGAGGGGATCCCGGCGGAACGAACTCCTTTTTCAGGTTTTTTGGTGGGATCCCGGATCCAATCCAAAAGCAGCGGGTTGACCAGCTCTGGGGCTTCATCCTGGGGGCAATGGCCGACCCCCGGCAACGGGATGAACCCCACCACGCAAGGAAACTCTGCCAGGGCCCGCCCCAGAGCAATGGGTTCCCAGGGATCCGCTTCCCCCCACAAGATCAAGACGGGACAGGTGAGCTGAGGCAAGAGATCTTCAGCCAAAGGCCCCTGAGAATAGCGCACAAAGGCCAAAAAGACCTCTGCCGCCCCCGGCTCCAAAGCGGGTTTGAGCAAAAGCTGGATCAGCTCCTCGGTAACCGCTTCTTTGCGCCCGTAGGCTTGGAGGAGGATATTGCGAATGGCCCTAGCCTGGGCCACCTGAGCAAAGAAGAAACGACCAAAGGGGGGCCACCCCAGCAGGGATTGCAGCAAAGGGGTGAACCGGCGGCGCAGCCAGGAGACCTGGCCCCGTTTCCGCTCGTGCAATAGCCGCAGCGAGGGATCCAACATCGCTACCCCTAAAACCTGGGCTGGATCCAGAACCGCCGCCTGCAAAGCCACGATGCCCCCAATCGAGTTGCCCACCAGATAGACTGGCTGGCCCACCACCTCTCGGACAAAGTCTGCCACCAGGGATCCCCAGGTCTCGAAGGTGTAGGGCAAAGGGGATCCCGGCAGGGGCTTGGCGGATCCCCCAAACCCCAACAAATCGACCGCATACACCTGACAGTGCTGCCCCAGCTCCGGCAAATTTTTCCGCCAATGGTCGCTGCTGGCCCCGAAGCCATGGATCAGCAACACGGCTGGGCCTGTGGATCCCGACTGTTGGTAGCGAATGGGCTGGTCACGCCAGAGCCAGCGATGCTCTGTGTTCGCGTTGGCGCTGCATGGCAACATGGGGGTGCAGTGTAGGTTTGAGTCAGCGTTGCGATCCTAACCGTTCGCGACAGCGGGACAAAGTCCTTGTGATCGGGGCAACTGAGAGTACCGGCGGAGGGTGGCCCCCTTCCACCCGTTGGCGCACTTGAATCGAGGAACAAGGATCGGCCTTCCTCTGAGTTGGGTGATCCCAAGGGGCACCACCAAGCGGCTACAACATCCCATCTCAAGCTTCCGGGAGAAAGTGGGGAATACTGGCAGTTGAGGGTTTTGCGGTGGGTCGGCTTTGGTTTGGCTAGTTGGCCTCAGCTTGTTTGGTAGCGCTTTTTGCCTCTTCTGGGGACAGTTGTTGGTGGGCAAGTTGCTGCTGCCGCTGTGGGGGGGATCCCCCCTGGTGTGGAATACCTGCCTGGCCTTTTTTCAGGCCACCCTGCTTTTGGGCTACCTGTGGGCAGATCGGCTGGGGCGCGGCCTCAATCCCAGGATGGGGGTGCTGATCCACGGGATCTTGCTGCTGGTCGGGCTGAGGCTTCTGCCCTTTCAGCTGGGGATCCCCGGCCAACCGAAAGAAGTGTGGCCCCCTCTCGCTCTGTTGGCAAACTTGACTTTGGGAGCTGGGGTGCCGCTGTTTCTCCTGTCGGCGACGACGCCGTTGCTGCAACGGGGGTTGGCGGCAAGAGGGGTCGCGGGGCAACGGGAGGCTTTGGATCCCTATTTTCTCTATGTGGCCAGCAATGCCGGCAGCTTGGGCGGGCTGCTGGGGTACCCGCTGTTGTTGGAGCCCCGCCTGTCTTTGGCTTGGCAAACTCACCTGTGGACGGGATCCTACGCGCTGGTGGCAGCCCTGGTGCTGCTAAGCGGGGTGGGTCTGCTGCTCAGTCGCAACAGCGTTGCGGAGCAACAAGAACGCGGGGCAGATTCCCAGGGATCCGGCGCTGCTCCGGGGGATTTGACTGTTTCCTGGCGAGAGCGTTGGCGCTGGGCGGGTCTGGCTTTTTTGCCGGCGGGCCTGTTGGTGGCGGTCACCACCTTGTTGACCACCGACGTGGCGGCAGTGCCCCTGTTGTGGGCCATTCCTCTGGGGATCTATCTGCTGACACTCATGCTGGCTTTCGGGGGGATCCACCCCAATGAGTGGGTTTTGGGAACGACAGCTCTTCTGGCCTGCGGGGCGGTGGGGGTACAGGTCTTGGGCTGGGTGAGGCCCGGTTTTTTGCTTCTGCCGCTGCATCTGATCACCTTTGGGCTGGTGAGCTGGGGCTGCCACAGCCGGTTAGCTTGCCGTCGCCCGCCGGTGAAGCAGTTGACGCAGTTTTACCTGTGGCTGGCTTTGGGGGGGAGTTTGGGG
>NZ_JANSHQ010000621.1:0-4614 GCF_047461715.1 Synechococcus sp. R8-2
GTTCAGCGTAAATGTATCAGATACTGAATACCGAGTTTGAAGAGGACATCTGTGTTGATTCTGGACAATGTCCTGATTCAAAGGCCTACAGCCTGCTTTCGGGAACGGACGCTATCTTACTGGCTAGCGTCTCATTGTTGTTTGAATTGACCATCAACTGCCTCCCAAACCCTCTGCGCCGCTCAACCCTCATCCCCTGCCCCTCTCCCAGAGGGAGAAGGGAGTAGCAAGGATAAGGGCAACCTAAACCAAATCCGCTGCCACTCGGTGGGCGCAGGCAAAGCCGGAGAAGGCAACGGCATTGAGCCCTTGGCCGGGGAAGGTGCTATCCCCCACGCAGTACAAGTTGGGGATGGCGGTGCGATTGAAGGGCATGCCCAGCAAGCCCCAGGGATCCCGGCTGGGGATAGGCCCATAGGTGCCGTTGCTGCGGCTCAAAAAGCGGCGGTGGGTGCGGGGGGTGCCTATCTCCTTCAGTTCAATGTGGGATCCCAGTTGGGGCCAAAGGGCCTCCAGGCGGCGGATGAGGCGGTCGGCGGCTTGCTGTTTTTGGATCTGGTACTGGCTTGGGTTCAACCCTTGCCAGGTGGACATCCAACTGGGGGTAAAGGCATGAACAATGTGGCGGCCCGGGGGAGCCAGGTCGGGATCCAACAGGGTGGGGACGGAGACGAAAAGGGTGCCCTGCTCAGCCTCCATCTGATCCCAGTCTTCCAGGAGAATGTGGTGACAATGGCATTCGCCGGCCAGGGCCTCGGCCCGCACCCCCAGGTGCAAGCTTAAAAAGCTAGGGGATTGCTGGTAGCGTTTTTGCCACTGCCGCTCCGCCCTGGGCAGGGATCCCGGCCATAGGCGCTCAAAGGTGTCCCAGCGGGTGGCATTGGAGATGATTGTGCGGGCAAAGAGCTTTTCCCCGCTGACCAGCTCTACACCCACCGCCCGACCTCTTTCTTCCAGGATCCGCCGCACGGGTGCTTTGTAGCGGATCTGCCCGCCATGGGCCTCTAGCCCCTGGGCCAGCTTTTGGGCGATCTGCCCCACCCCCCCTTTGGGATAGTTGACACCGCCGTAGTGTCGGTCACAAAATACCATCCCGGCATTGATGATGGGCGTGCGATCCGCCGGCACCACCGACCAGCAGTAGCACTCCATATCCACAAAGCGCAGCAAATCCGGATCCCGCAGACAGCGCCGCGCTACCTGGCCCACATTCACCGGCAAATAGCGCGCCAAGGTCAGGCAGCCGAGGGGATTGCTCACAAAAGAACGAAATAGATAGCCCCACTCCTCCAACGAGAGCAGCTCCATGGCGTTGAGGCTGTTGAAGATGGGCCACAGGCTGTCGTAGAACCGGCGAATGCCGGCGGCTTCCCGGGGAAAGTAGCCGGATAGCTCCTGCAAAAACTGCTCGTAATCCCGGTGTACTCGGGGATTCAGCCCCTTGGGCAGGTGGTAGGCAATCTGCACCGGATCGGGGATAGAGTCTATGGACTGGCCCACCGCTGCCAAAGCCCGTGTCAGCAAGTTGGTGGTACCCTGGGTGCCCAATCCAAAGATCATGGAAGCGCCCACGTCAAAGCGGTAGATCCCGTTGCCTAAGGGATCCGGACGCTCAAAGTAGCCGGCGCTGCCCCCTGGAATGAGGTATTTCTCCAGCACCAGCACACGGTATCCTTTGGCGGCCAACTGGCTGGCCGCGACCAATCCCCCGATCCCAGCACCGATGACGATGGCATCCCAAGCAGGGGAAGGGGTGTGCAGAGCCTGCAAGAAGGTCTGAGAAGGCAAAGTAGAGGTCAAGGGATCCCTCTGGAAACTCAAACGCAAGATCAGTATCTTTACCGTACCAGAGGTTCTAGGGTTTCCCCATGAGTTGAGCTCCCCTGGGAATGAGTTTGCCCAGATCTGCAAGATCCCCAAATAGAGATTGTGGCGCGGGCTACGGAACCGAATTCACGAATTTGCTATACAGAATCCGGCCACACGACACAGATGGTTTTGCCATGTTGGTGACCCAGCATCCTGTCTTTCGGCGCTTTTGGTACCCGGTGATGCCCCTCAGCCGATTGGAGCAGGGATCCCCGCAACCTTTCGAGCTGCTGGGAGAGAGGATCGTCCTTTGGCTGGACAAAGCCGGACAGCCCCAGGCAGCCGCAGATCGCTGCTGTCATCGGTCGGCGCAATTGTCCAAGGGAATCGTCTGTGATGACCATATCCGCTGCCCCTACCATGGGTGGGAGTTCGATGGCACGGGAGCCTGTGTCAAGGTGCCGCAACTGCCGGATCAGTCCCGCATCCCAGAGAGCTACCGCATTCCCGCCTATCTCTGCCAGGCCCGCTATGGCTATGCTTGGGTGTGCTTGCATCCCCAGCCTCTACGGGGGATCCCGGTCATCCCAGAAGCCGAGGATCCCAGTTACCGGCTCATCCACGAGTTCTACGAACGCTGGGAATGTGCCAGCTTGCGCATCTGCGAGAACGAGTTCGATGCCGCCCACATCAGCTTTGTACACCAGAACACCTTTGGCAGTATGGAAGACTTGGTACCCAGCCACTTCGAGGTCGAGGAGCTGGACTACGGGATCCGCACCCGCACAGTGCTCGGTGTAGCCAACCCAGAGCTGCAACAAAAAAACCTGGGCATTGCTGCCGCCAAAACCGAGCGCACCACCACTTCAACCTGGCATTTGCCCTTCACCAACCACCTTCACATCCGCTACCCCAATGGCCGCAGCCATGTCATCGTCAACATCCCCACCCCCATCAACGACCGAGCCTCCCAAGTGGTGCAGTTTTGTTTGCGCAACGACACCGAAGCCGATACCCCAGCCGCCGAGGTTATTCGCTTCGACCGGGCTGTAACTCTGGAAGATAAAGCCATTTTGGAGACCACGGATCCCGACGTGCCCCTCACCCTCAGTAGCGAACAGCACATGCTCACCGATAAGCCCGGGATCCTGATGCGCAAGCAACTGGCGGCTTTGCTCAAGGCCCACAGCAGCTCCTCAAACCAGATGTTCTAGGCTGCGGGTGCCAGCGTAGCGGCTGTAGGCGTAGATCAACCCCAGGGTGAGGCCGGTGACCAAAAAGCTGAGGGCCGCCCCGAAAGGATAGTCCAGGCTGGAGCCAAACTGCAACTGAATCACATTCCCGATCAACAGCGTTTTGCTGCCCCCCAACAGATCCGGCACTACGAACATGCCGAAAGCCGGGATCCCCACCAGAATGAGGCCCGCCGCCAGTCCAGGCAAGGTCTGGGGCAGAAGCACCCACCAAAAGACCTGCCAACCCTTGGCATAGAGATCCCGTGCCGCTTCCGACAGCCGCCAATCGATGCGCTCCACCGCCGTGTACAGGGGCAAGACCATGTAGGGCAAAAACGTGTAGACCATGCCCAGATAAACCGCCAGCCAACTGGGATACAGAGCCGTTTGCGGTGGGATCCAGCCCAGCCAGGCCGCCAAGCGAGCCGGCCACCCTTCCGGGGCCAGCACCACCATCCAGGCATAGGTGCGGATCACCAGGTTCGTCCAAAAGGGCACCACCACCAAGGTGAGCAACAGATCCCGTTGTCGGGGTGGGTGGGCGGCAATGAAGAAAGCCAATGGGTAGGCCAGCAGCACGCAAAAAAAGGTGGTCACCCCCGCCACCAGCAGGCTGCGGCCCAAGATCTGCCAGTAGATGGGCGTCCATCCCAAGGGGCCAAAGCCGAGAATGCGCAGATAGTTCTCCAGGGTCAGGGGCAGTTGAATCTGGCCAAACTCCCCGCGGCTGAGAAAGCTGCACACCAACAGCAACAGCCCCGGCAGCACCAGAAAAAACATCACCCACAGCACCCCTGGCCCAGCAAAAATTAGGCTGCGCCCCAACTCCTGCCAAGGGGTGAGCAGCTCCCCAAATCGCACCTGGGCTTGGCCAGGGATCCACTTGCCCACAGGAGATGGCAGCTTCAACATCCAGTCTCCTCCTGACGGGGATCCGGTCGCAAACGGATTAGGCTTTTCGGGGGTAGGTGGGCCACCAGCGCTGCGCCGATCTCAAACCCTGCATCCTCAATATCGGTGTTGAGGGCCGTGGCCTTGAGCTGCTGACCTTGGTTTGTCCGCAACAGGTATTGGTTCTCAGCCCCAGTGTAGATGAGGTTTTCCACCCGCACCGGCACCTGGTTGGGCAGCAGATCCCAGCCGCTGCGAGAGAGCTGGATCTTTTCCGGGCGAATAGCCAATTGCACCGGTTCCGAGCTGGCCGGGATCCCCAAGACCTTCAGCTTTCCCAAGGGCGTATCCACACAGTCCGTCCCACAGGCGATCCCCTCGATCAGGTTGCTGGCCCCTAAAAAGTCGGCTACGAAGGCCGTCGCCGGGCGCTCGTACACCTCATCGATAAGGCCCACTTGCTCAATGCGCCCCGCCCGCATCACCGCCACCCGGTCGCTGGTCACCAAAGCCTCTTCTTGGTCGTGGGTAACGAAAATAAAGGTCATGCCCAGGCGGCGCTGCAACTCGCACAACTGCACCTGAAGCTGCTTGCGCAACTTGGCATCCAACGCCGACAGCGGCTCATCCAACAAGAGCACTTCCGGCTCGTTCACCAAAGCTCGAGCCAAGGCCACCC
>NZ_JANSHQ010000622.1:0-1133 GCF_047461715.1 Synechococcus sp. R8-2
TTATGATGCGCCTCTTTTCAACCCCACACCCAAGGCTTCTCGACCGATGTATCCCTGCTAGTCTTGCCAGGACTGGAGAATGTTACGATGATGGCGGCTTTTTGGCCAGCAAGATAGAGCAGCGGTGGGGAGTGGTAGGGGATGGAGTTGGCCTTGGCAATTGGCGGCCTGGTGGCAGGGATCCTGGCCGGGGTGCTGGGCATTGGCGGTGGCGTGATCCTGGTGCCCTTACAGGTCAGCTTGGGGATCCCACCGGTTCAAGCTGCAGCCACCAGCAATCTTTCCATTGTTATGACCTCGATTGCGGGCAGCATCCAAAACTGGCGGATGGGCATGCTTGATTTGAAACGGGTGATCCTGCTGGGGATCCCAGCGTTGCTTACGGCTCAAGTAGGAGCAATTATCGCCAGTCGCCTTCCCAGCTATCTGCTGTTGGCAGCGTTTGGAGTGTTGCTGCTGGCCAACACTTACCTGGTGCAACTCAACAAAAAGGTGGTTATCCAGGCCCAAGAACTGGGGGCTGACGTCAGCGGTGCCGAGCACCTCAGCGGGACGGAGTCCTCAGGGCAGATGTCTCCCTGGTTAGCCCGCGCCCTGACCGGCGGCACTGCTGGTTTGTTGGCCGGGCTGTTTGGCATCGGCGGTGGGGTGATCCTGGTGCCAATGCAGATCCTGCTGCTGAAAGAGACAATCAAAGTGGCGATTCAGACCAGTCTGGGGGCCATTGTGATCACAGCAGTTGCTGCCACTGCCAGCCATGCGGGCCTCAGCGATTGGATCTGGAATGGCCTGGGGTTCGGGGACGGCACCATCCACCAGAATGTGCTCTGGATCCCAGGTTTAATCTTGGGCACAGGGGGGTTAATCGGTGTACAGATCAGCACACGCACCCTGCCCAAATTGCCCGATGAAACCGTCAGTCTGTTGTTTCGGGGCTTCCTGGCCATTCTTTCTCTTTACATTTTTTGGCAAGCCTGGCAAGGTTATCGAGCTCTGTGAAGTGATCCTGGTCTGCCCCAGTGCTCGGGACAGCAGTCCTGGTTCCAAGCTACGGTCATTTGGATTTAAACTGGGACACTGAACTCAAACCCAAAATGTTGCATGCACTGATCCAGAAGGCTTTTCAAGGACTC
>NZ_JANSHQ010000623.1:0-1073 GCF_047461715.1 Synechococcus sp. R8-2
AAAGAAAGAGGAGGAAGGCTTCCACAAGCATCCTCCCTTGGTGATCTTCGGCTCGGTGCCCGATCCGGTGGTTACCCAACTCACCCTGGAGCTGAAAAAACACGGGATCCGCGTCTCCGGCTGGTTGCCGGCCAAACGCTATGGAGAGCTGCCGGCCATCGAGCCGGGCACCTATGTGGTGGGGGTGAATCCTTTCCTCAGCCGCACGGCCACCACGCTGGTACGCCGTAAAAAGGCTAAGCTCATCACCGCTCCTTTTCCCATCGGGCCGGATGGCACCCGCGCCTGGATAGAAGCCATTGCCCGCGAATTGGGGATCCCAACTCAAGGCTTGGCAGAGCGGGAAGCGGAAGTGTGGAACCATCCCCAGGTTCGGGATTATCGGGAGCTGCTGCGGGGCAAAAGCGTTTTCTTCATGGGCGATAACCTGCTGGAGATCTCGCTGGCCCGTTTCCTGGTGCGCTGTGGCATGACGGTGCAGGAAATTGGGATCCCTTACATGGACAAACGCTACCAAGCGGCTGAGCTGGCCCTCTTGGAGCGCACCTGCGAAGAGATGGGAGTGCCCAAGCCCACCATCGTAGAAAAGCCGGATAACTACAACCAAATCCAGCGCATCAAGGCCCTGCAGCCGGATCTGGTGATCACAGGTATGGCCCACGCCAACCCCCTAGAGGCGCGCGGGATAACCACCAAGTGGTCGGTGGAGTTCACCTTCGCCCAGATCCACGGCTTCGGCAACACCCAGGCTCTGCTGGAGCTGGTGACCCGACCGCTGCGGCGCAATGCTGCCCTCAAAGGCTTGGGTTGGGAGCGGCTGGTGCGAGAAGAAGCCCCTATCTAACCTTCCGGCTCCTCATTGTCAAACAGTAGGCCGTCTAGGTGATCTGGCAGTTGCTGCCGGTCGATCCAGACCATGCCCGCCAGAATAGCTTCGGCCTCGTTTTGAAAGTAGCCGTAGGCTTTGGTGCCAATCTCCGGCTCGCAAGAGCCATCTTGCTGGAGCAGCCGGCAGCGAAAGATAAACCCCTTCTCTGTAGCTTGGGTGGTGATGCTGATACATTTACGCTGAA
>NZ_JANSHQ010000624.1:0-1854 GCF_047461715.1 Synechococcus sp. R8-2
TAGCGGGACGGAGTCCTTTGCCCTGTGAGGGCTCCGCCTCGCCAATGCAAACAGGAAGCGGACGGGATCCCCTCACCATTATCACGCTTGGATCCACGCTCTGCTAACGCGACCATGATCCGCATGCAGAGCACTTTGTTCGCGCTAGCGGGACGGCGTCCTTAGTTGGGATCTATACACTTGTCCGCCAGAGAATCCCGCAAGGCACGGACAAAGTGATAGGGGGGCAAAGGGGCGCTCCAATCCAGTTGCCAATGGGGGTGCTGATCCAGCCAGGTTTGGGTGAGCTGAGCGGCGGCTTCCCACTCGGCAGGGGTGAGCAAAAAGTAAAGCCGCAAGGCTTCTCCTGGCTGGGGATCCCCCCTTTGCACAGGCCAGGTGGAAGGCCAAAGCTGCTGTAGGGCTTGCTGCTCCTGCTCTTGCTGCTCTTGGGCTTGTCGTTGCTGGAGATAGGCTTGCTTGCGGGCCAACAGATAGGCCGTCCCGCTCAGGGAGGACTGTGGCTCCGGTTGGGGCTGAGGTCGAACCCTTCCTTTGAGACAGTACTCGGCCCGCCCTCCAATGGCTGCGAGGGCTTGTTCGTACTCCGTCTGCCGGGACAGCAGATGGGATCCCAGCCTTTCTGCTGAGAGAAAGCAGGTGCCAAAGCGCAGGGGCAGCACCGGCATCTGGGCGAACAGCCGGCAGATCACCTGATCGTGGCGCAGGGCAGAACGCACCAACACCTCATCCGAGACTTGCAGCGACTCCGGATCCGGCATCGGCTCCACAGCAGCGGCAATTCGGCTGCCTGCCGGGGAGAACACCTGCACCGACCGATGGATCCCCTCGGTTTGCCGGATGAAGGGCAAAAGTTCTGGAGCTGGCTGCGGGAAGAAGGCGTAGGTGTAAAGGGGGCTGTTGATACTCTGCTCATTCCCGTCAGCAGTACGGAGCACTTGGGGTTCTGGCTGAGCTGGGAAGGTCATGGTCTCGGATTTAAGACGAGTAGGTAAGACGGGTAGGCTCGCCTTCCCAGTCTACGCAACCTAGGATTGGGATCTTTGAAACCTACAGGGTTCCACCTATAGAGTTCCACGGCCAGAGTTCCACGGCCAGCCTGGAGATGCGATAGACTAACCTCGCATCGGTTCTGCACAGGCTGGGGTGTCTGGGGCCGGAACAGCGCCCGTGTTCAGGCGGGCTCCCCGCCTCAATGCCACTAACAGGTGAGGCCATGAACAGCCGCCCAGATTTCAAATCCTTTGAAAAAGAAGAAACCGAACGGTTGCGGGATCTGCTCCCCGCTTCTTTCCGACCCTTGATCAGCGTCGTTCCCCACTTCGGGGGTGAAGCCCTGCTCATCTCCCGCCGCAAAGCCCCTTGGCAGCCCCAGGGCACAATTGCCATCGATTTTCGCCGTTGGCAAGGGATCCCTCAGCCACAGCGGGATCTGTTGTTTCTGCGGGAGGTGGGATGGCTGGGCAACCGCAATTGGTTGCAGCCGGGGTTTTACCAATCGCTGGCCTTGATGGGGGGCATCACCACTGTTGCGGAGCTCTCTTTGCAGCACCCTTTTTCCGCTCTGTTGGCAGGTGGCATTACAGCTCTCTCCGTCCGGCAGATCTGGCAAAACCTGAACCGGGAGAGCGCCCATTTCGACGCCGATGAATTTGCCCTGCGCCGTGCTCAGTTTCGCGGCTACACCCGACAGGAGGCCGCTCAACACCTGGCAGATGCCATAGAACAGGTTCTGAAGCTGGATCCCACCGATATCCTGACGGCGCTACGGCTGCAACGGCTGAGAACCATTGCCCGCAACCTGGCTTCTACCCCCCCCAGCGGAAACGCCTGGTCGCGTTAGCGGGACGGAGT
>NZ_JANSHQ010000625.1:0-1407 GCF_047461715.1 Synechococcus sp. R8-2
TTCGCGTCAGCGGTGCGGAGCATTTTGGATCTATAGCAGCTAGCGCAGCACCCGAAATAGGCTGGGGATCCCGGCCACCTGGGGCAGTTGTTGGATCTCGGCCAGCGCCTGTCGGCAGTCGGCCTCCCGGACGGTGTGGGTGAGAATCACAATCTCCGCCTGCTCTTGGTGACATTCCTTTTGGGTAATGCTCTCCAGGCTAACCCGGTGGCGACCGAAGCAGGTGCCAATCGCCCCCATTACCCCCGGCTGATCCTGAGCCAACACCCGCACGTAAAACTCCGACTCCAATTCCGAGAGAGGGATCAAAGAGGCGGCAGCGGGGAAGCAGGAGAATCCCCACAGCGGATTGGGGGCATCAGCCCCCGTTTGCCGGTGGGCAATCAGGGTCAGCAGATCGCCAACAACGGCACTGGCAGTCGGCCCCCGCCCCGCCCCCGGCCCCGACAGCACCACCTGCCCCAAAGGATCCCCCTGCACCAGGACGGCATTGTCCACACCGTTGATGTTGGCCAAGGGGTGGGTAGAGGGCAGAAGGGTGGGGTGAACCCGGATATCCAAAGCCATCTTCGCTGCCTCCCCGCCAGAGTTGGCCCTTTGGGCGATGGCCAAGAGCTTGAAGGTGTAGCCCCACTCGCGGGCATAGCGAATGTCGGTGGGGCTGATGCCGCGGATCCCTTCGCAGGGGATGGCTTCCCGCTTCACAGACACCCCGAAAGCAAGGCTGGCCAAAATGGCGATCTTGTCGGCGGCATCCCACCCTTCCACATCGGCGCTGGGATCCGCTTCGGCGTAGCCGTGGGCCTGGGCCAGGGCCAGGGCTTCCTCAAATGAGCTGGCCGCCTGGGTCATCTGGCTGAGGATGAAGTTGGTGGTGCCGTTCACAATGCCCCAGACCGCCTGGATGTGGCTGGCCTGCAGGGACTGTTGCAAGGGCTGCAGAATCGGGATCCCGCCCCCGACTGCCGCTTCCAAGAGCACCGAGACTTTGGCTTGGGCTGCCGCCTGAAAGATCTCCTCTCCGTGGCGGGCGATCACCGCTTTGTTAGCCGTGATCACCGGTTTGCCGTGGTCAAGGGCTTTTAAGATCAAGGTGCGGGCCGGCTCCAAGCCCCCCATCAGCTCGATGACCACGTCGATTTCCGGATCCGACACGATTTGCTCCAGATTGGTGGTCAGGCGCTCAGGCGGGATCCGCACTTGCCGTGGCTTATCCAAAGAGCGCACCCCCACCGCCGCAATCTCAACCGACTGCAAGAGAGGATGCCGGGGTTGCTGCAGAATTTGCACAACACCCGTGCCAACCGTGCCCAGCCCCAATAGCCCAACTCGTTCGCGGTAGCGGCGCATAGCGCTTTAGACCACAACTCTTCCTTTTGCCTGCTGTTCCCGTTAGCGGGACGGAGT
>NZ_JANSHQ010000626.1:0-2127 GCF_047461715.1 Synechococcus sp. R8-2
GCCTCTGCGCCACCTGTCATGTGTACGTTAAGGAGGGGATGGAGTCTTTATCCCCGATGAGCAAGCGGGAGCAGCGCACCCTGGAGGTGATCACCACCTGCAAGCCTAACTCTCGCTTGGCCTGCCAAGCGCGGGTGCTGGGGGAAGGGGTGGTGGTGGAATTGCCTGCCGGGATGTACATCCATGCTTTTCAGGATATCGAGGCGTTGATCGGTCGGCGAGCGGAGCAGCCACTTTTGCACCCTGTAACCGGCGCGGTTTTGGTGCAGGAGGGCAAGCTGATCACCCGCTCGGTGCTGGAATCGGTGAAAGGGCTGGATCTGGATATCCAAGAAGCACTGGCTCGGAGCAGCCAGGAGTTTTGAGATTTTGATCCCATCTTTTGAGCCAGTTTGGGCCCCTTTTTGAGGCCACTTGGCCACCCCGTATATAAACAAAGCATTCTCAGGTGAGTATTCCTATGCCCCCTGTGTTTCTTGGGATCGATCTGGGCACTTCTGGGATGCGGGTGGTGGCCCTCTCAGAGCAGGGGGAGGTGGTGGCCAAAAGCGAGCGCCAGTGGGATCCCCCAGAGACCAATCCGGGCCGCTGGTTGCGAACCCTGAAAGCCCTTTTGGGACAACTGACCGCGCAACTGGGGGAGCAGTATTCCATTGCAGCTCTGAGTGCTTGCAGCACTTCCGGCACCATTCTGCCGGTGGATGGTCGAGGCATGCCGTTGGAACAGGCGTGGCTGTATTCTGACCCACGGGGCCAGGCTCAGGCCAAGCAATTGGGGATCCCTGCCAGTTGGGGTCTCAGCCGTTGGCTGTGGTGGGCGGAAGCCTATCCTGATCAGTATCGAGACAGCTACTTGGCCCATCCGGCGGACTTTTTGCTGAGCCAACTGGGGGGGCGCAGGCAGGTGACCGATCACACCCATGCCCTCAAGAGCGGTTTCGACCTGGAGGCCTACACCTGGCCTCAGGAGTGGTTGGCGCGGCAGGGCCTAAACCCCAAGCATTTCCCCGAGGTGGTGCCGCCGGGAACAGTTTTAGGAACGGTGCGAGCAGACTGGGGGTTGGGGCCGGAAGTGCTGATCGCGGCAGGGATCACCGATGGCTGTGCCGGGCAACTGGCGGCAGGGGCTATTCGCTTGGGGCAGGTTTCCACCAGCTTGGGCACAACCCTTATTTTTAAGGCCAACAGTCCGGATCCCATACAAACCCCAAGCATCTATTCCCATTTGCACCCGGACTGTGCTCCACACCGCTGTCGCGAACGAATGGTTTGGTGGCCGGGGGCCGCCTCTTTTTGTGGAGGCGGAGTTTTGCCTCATTACTTCCCCGACGGCAACCTGCAAATGCTGGATCAGCAAGCTCAGGCTTATCTGCCCACCGGGCTGGTCAGCTATCCCCTTTGTCAGCCGGGAGAGCGTTTTCCCATTGTCGATCCCCAGTTTGCCGGGTTCTTGCCGGAGGCAGAAGAGGGATCCCCCCGTTTTTACGCTGCTTTGTTGGAGGGGGTAGCGATGGTGGAGCGGCTGGGGCTGGAAACGTTGGCCGCTCAAGGGATCCCAGTGCCAGAGCAGAGCCCGATTTTCACCACCGGTGGAGGCAGCAAAAGCCCTCTCTGGTTGCGCCTACGCGCCAGCATCCTTGCTCGTCCCTTGGCTGTGGTGAAACACCCGGAGCCGGCTGTGGGGGCAGCCATCTTGGCCGCTTCTGCCTATTGGTGCTGCTCTGTCCAACAGGCTGCCGATCGATTGGTACAGGTAGAACGCTATGTTCAACCGGATCCAGAGTGGGTGAAGTCTTACGCAGAGATCTACTCGGTCTTTCACAGCCGCCTGAGCAACCTGCTTTGACATGTTCCCTGCTCTACTGGCTTGCTTCCCCGTAGCGGTAGGGTGAGGATTCTTGTTACTGGTTCCACAACAGCCCTTGCCGCAAAGGATCCCGTCCCGCTTTCGCCAGTAGGTTTCCCCTCTAAAACAGCGATGATGGTTTCCCAGTTGTTCAGGCTACAGACTTATGACTATGTAAGTATTAAGCGGTCACGGGATACAGCTGCCTACCTACGTTTTTTGAGCTTCGTGAATGCTCAGCCGTGGAAACGAGATTCTTTTTAAACGGAAATGAAACATTT
>NZ_JANSHQ010000628.1:0-4145 GCF_047461715.1 Synechococcus sp. R8-2
TTCTCCAGGGCTTGCCGACAGATGGCCAGGCCCCAGTTGTAGGCGTGACGGGCTACCCCAGCGTGCTGAGCGGCTAGGGTCTTCTGCCGGTTATTCAGCTCTAAGCGGGTGCGGAATCCAAGCAGCATTCAGATAGCCGCGGCCAACATGCTTAGTTTAATGGCTATTTCGGTTCCGCAAAGTAACCAATTGTTCAGCAGATCGGGGACTAGAGGCAGCCCCTGTAGCTTGTTCGCGAAAGCGTCACGCAGCGGCGAGGGCGCGATCCAACAATTCCATCGGGTGATAGATGGGGATCCCGGCTTTGCCCTGTAGGCGCAGATGTTTCTGGATTTGTAGGCGGCAGCCGATATTGGCAGAGACAATCCCCTGAGCACCGGTGTTAAGCAAGTTCTTTACCTTCTGGGATCCCAGCTCATCCGCCACCTGGGGTTGCAACAGGTTGTAGACGCCGGAGCTACCACAGCAGAGGGCCGCATCGACGGGATCCCGCAGCTCCAGCCCTGGGATTTGCCGCAACAGGTGTCGAGGTTCCTGGCTGAGCTGCTGCCCATGCAGCATGTGACAGGCATCCTGGTAGACCAGCACCAGGGGTTCCGGCTGTAGCGGGTGTAGGGGAGCCGTTAACCCCACCTGAGCGAGAAACTCCTGAATGTCCTTGACCTGGGCGGCAAATCGGGCTGCCTTCTCTTTGTAGTCGGGATCCCTGGCCAACAGGTGGCCATACTCCTTCAGGGTATGCCCGCAGCCAGAAGCGTTGATCAGAATGGCATCCAACTCGTAATCGGCAAAGGCATCGATCATCTGGCGGGCCAGGGTTTCCGCCTGGCGCAGTTGCCCTTGATGGTGGGGCAAGGCCGCACAACAGCCCTGGACAGGCGGGATCACCACCTCACAGCCGTTGTGGGTCAAGACGCGAATGCTGGCCTCATTTACCTGTGGGGCAAACAGGCGCTGCACACAGCCCAAAATGAGCCCCACCCGAAAACGGCGTTCTCCCACCGCCGGGATCCGCTCAGGGTAGCGCTTGGGCAGCAGTTGCTCCACCTCCAGGGGGGGCATCAGGGATTCCATAGCTGCAAAACGCGGGGAGACCTTTTCCAGACCCTTTCGGATCCAAGCGCCGATCCCCATTTTTTGGTACAGCCAGAGAGGCCACAGCAGCGGTTGCAGCCGCTCCGGGTAAGGAAACACCGAGAAGATGAACTGGCGGTAAAGCCGATCCCAAAGGCTACGTGGGTAGTTGCGTTCGATTTGCGGGCGGGTGGCGGCAATTAAGCGGTCATATTGCACCCCCGATGGACAGGCCGTAACACAGGCCAAACAGCCCAAACAACTGTCGAAGTGGGAAACCGTAGCCGCCGAGAGGGAGATTTGACCTTGGTTGAGAGCCTCCATCTGATAGATGCGCCCCCGCGGCGAGTCCGTCTCTTTGCCGATTACACGGTAGCTGGGGCAGGTGGTCAGGCAAAACCCACAATGCACACAGGCATCGATCAGCTTCGGATCCGGGGGATCCACGCCGTCAAAACTTGGCCCTTTGGATACGTTCATCGGCCTCTAGCTCTCAGCACAAAAGCCTGCTGTACAGACTCAATCTTGCCTTTTGGCTTGTTTTGGGGTTTTGGAGGTGCCCCCGTTTCCTGCATCTTAATCCGGGAACAAAGCGGCTGAGGCGTTCTATCCAGATCCAGATGCTCCTTTCGTCCGTACTACCCTGAAGAAGGGACTCCCCGGACGGATTCCCTCTCAATCGATCCCTCGTTAACCCTCTTCGAGTTGTCTGTGCTCTGCACAGCACGGAGTGCTATGAAAGTGCAACACCTCTTCACCTCAGCTCTTGTGGGCGCAGCCCTCTCCAGTTTGAGCCTGCCCACCGCCGCTCTGGCCCAAGCCAACCTGCGGGAACTCCCTCCAGACCTGGCAGAACAGCTAACCACAGAGCAAATTTTGCAAGCCTGCGCCAACAACCAAGCAGATACTTTGCCCAGCCCTTTCCCGGATGTGGTGCCAAGCGATTGGGCCTACAAGGCAGTGCTTACCCTCTACTACTGTGGAGCCTACCGAGGGGCCATTCCACCGGAGCAATTCCGGCGCTACTTGGAGCAACAACGGGGATCCCAAACTTAGGTGGGCCTGCACCTCAAGCCGGATACATCTCCTGGATGAGGTGGGCATAGCGCTCAGCCACCGGGTTGCGCTTGATCTTCAGGGTCTGGGTCATAAGGCCGTTTTCCACGCTCAGCGGCTCCGGCAAGAAGCGAAAGTCGCTGACCTGCTCGTCGGGCCGGTAGCCAGGGCGTTCTTGGATGCGGCGGCGCACCTCCTGCAAAATCAAGGTGCGGGTCTGGGGCTGGGCCAGCAGCTCGGCATCCTCAGCCGGGATCCCTTGCTCGGCAGCCCAGGCTTTGAGGGCATCGAGGTTGGGGTAGATGAGGGCAGCCAATTTCTTTTGGTCTTGCCCGACGATCACGATCTGACTGATGTAAGGAGACTGCAGACAAGCATCTTCCAGCGGCTGGGGCTCAATATTCTCCCCGTTGAGTAGGACGATGACATCCTTGGCTCTGCCGGTGATCACCAGTTGCCCATCGGGGGTGAGCCAGCCCAGATCCCCGGTTTCAAACCAGCCGTCGGAGCTGAGCACCTTGGCGGTGGCTTCGGGGTTGTTGTAGTAGCCCATCATCACCTGCGGGCCACGGGCCAGGATCAACCCTTTTTCTTGTGGCGGCAGCGGCTGTCGAGTTTCAGGATCCACAATGCGAAACTCCGTCCCCGGCAGAGGGGGGCCAGCCGTACCGCGCACATTGTTGTCTGGACGCCGCGCGCACAACACCGGCGAAGTTTCGGTGAGGCCGTAGCCATTCAAGATGGAAATGCCCACCACCTCGTAGAACAGATCCAAGTAGGCAGGCAGGGATCCACCGCCGCTGATGGCATGTTGAAAATTGGGGCCCAACGCCCGTCGTACCTTGCGGTAGATCAGCACATCGGCCAATCGGTGCAGGGGCCAGAGCAGCCAATGTTGCAGGCGAGCCTGCAGGCGCACCCAGGGGCTGACTCCGTAATGCAAAATCGACTGGTTGCGAGCTATCCGTCCAGAGAGCACATGGCTCTCACTCACGGCCATCAGAGCGCGGATCAGCCGCTGCATCAGGGGGCT
Source organism: Synechococcus sp. R8-2 (assembly GCF_047461715.1). Taxonomy (NCBI): domain Bacteria; kingdom Bacillati; phylum Cyanobacteriota; class Cyanophyceae; order Synechococcales; family Synechococcaceae; genus Synechococcus; species Synechococcus sp. R8-2. The sequence continues at coordinate 3,164 of NZ_JANSHQ010000628.1, forward strand.
TTTCTCTTTGAATTGCCGTTGGATCCCTTCATAAACGGTTTCCCAAATCCGCGGCACTGCCACCAAATAGTGGGGCTGCTCCTGTTGAAAATCTTGTTTGATAAAGCGGGGGCTGGTATAGACCAGCATGCAGGCACGGCTGAGGAGAAAATACTCGCAAGCCCGCTCATAAGAGTGCCAAGTGGGCAGAATGGTCAACACCTTATTCCCCGGTTGTGGCTGTACGACCACGCCCAAGTTCTCCACCTGGTGCATCAGGTTGCCGTGGCTGAGCATCACCCCCTTGGGCCGACCGGAGGTGCCGGAGGTGTAGATGATGGTGGCCAGTTGGGATCGCTCCAGCTTTGGGGGTTGGTAGGTGTGTTCCCGACCCTTTTGCAGCCATTGGGAAAAGTTCAGCACCCCTGCTTCCTGCTCATCGGAAAGCAACAGCAGCCGTTCCAGGCCCAGCTCCTGCACATCCGGCCGGATCCGCCTCAGGGTCTTCAGATCCTGAGCAATCAGGGCCGTGCTACCGGAGTGGCGCAAGATGTAGCCCAGCTCACTGGGATCCGCCACAGCGCTGCGGGGCACATTCACAGCTCCCGTGAACATCGTGGCCAGATCGGCCATCAGCCAGCGGGGGGAGTTATCGGCAAAAATGGCCACCCGATCCCCCGGGCAAATGCCCAAAGCCTGCAGGCCAGCCGCCAGGGTTTGAATGCGGCGAAACAGCTCTCCATAAGACATCTCGAAAACTGGCTGCGCGTGGGGATCCCGTAGGGCAACCTGACCGGCAAACTCTTCCGCCAGCACTTGCCAAACGTTCAGCAGCGTCGTCTCAGGGGCAGTGGGAGTAGCAGAAGCGGCAGCAGTTGTCATAGATCTGTACCGTAAATTACGTTTACAGTCTATTAAACCCAGCCTCTCTCCCCAGGTGTCGCTAGGACAGTTCCCAGCCTGTCACCCCATTCACCATCTTCCCCTTGCGGGGAAAAGGTAG
>NZ_JANSHQ010000629.1:0-3544 GCF_047461715.1 Synechococcus sp. R8-2
TCTCTCCGAGGGGAACCACCCGGTAAAGCACCCACTTCTCTCGCCCTTTGTGCGGATCCACCTCCCGCTCCCCACAGATCTGCACGGTGTCTCCAGGTTTGAGGGTGCGGTAGAGGGCAGAACGCAGGGGCTTGGGGATCTTGCCGGAAAAAATGTCAGCCCCAGCCTGCCAACGCAGGTACTTGAGCTTGCCATCCTTATCGGGAAGAAATCCCAAAAACTGGCCCTCCGACTCAAACGGGATTCTTTGCTTAGGGAACTTGCTCATCTTGACCCCCAGCCTCTGTGTTGAGCTGCCAACAAACCTCTAGGCCATCCAATAACTCCTGTCGCCGCGCTGTGTGCTGACGGATCACACTGCGCACCTGTAGAACAGCCAATGGAGTACTCACCTCCACCCGCAGACGACCATCTCCTGTACAAATCGCCGGGATCCCCAATTCCATCAGCCGCCGACCAACGCGCCAGCGCTCGCCCAGAGGAATATCCAAAAGATAACCGCGCTCAGAGTCCAGAAAGGCGGGGTTCATGGCCGGGATCAGCACCTCAGAGTAAAGAATAGTGAAGAGATGAAACAAATTCTCAATAGCCTTTCAAAAAAAAGCCAGAGGCCGGAAGCTAGGCAGGCTCAAGCCCACCTGTAGACCCTCTGGCTAGACTCTGCCGTTCATCAAGCCAAAGACCAGGCTATCGTTGGCCAGGAAGTGATGGAGATGGAAAGCGCGATCCTCTGTTTTCAACAGGATTTGCTCGTAGAGGTAGCGGGTGGCCCGATCCCCAAGGCTCTCCGCCTGGGCTGCCTGCCGCCGCAGCAGATCGATGATGGCCTGCTCTGCCGCCAGGTCGTTCATCAACATTTGCCGCGCCCCAAAAGCTCCATCCGGCTCAGGGGTAAAGCAGCAAAGCTGGGCCAAGCCGCTGAAGGTGGCTACCGGCACACCTCCCAGACCTTCCAGGCGCTCTCCCAAGTCGTGGACATGCTCCCTCACCTGCTCGTAATGATCTTTGAAAAGCTGGTGCAGCGGATAAAACTCGGTGCCCTCCACCACGAAGTGATGCTTTTGGTACTGCAAATACAGCCCCTGGAAGCTGGCCAGCAGGGCGTTCATCCCCTCGCAAACCGGCTGGGTTATCTCAGTGCCAAGCAAGACAGGATTGTCGCGCACGCTGTTGAAAGACTGGCGCAGGGTTGAAGTTTCGGACATAAAACTCTCCAGCACAAGTTAAAAGGAGCTGTGAATCCTAGGGCGCCCGCCACAACGGGCCTGGGATCCCTGGGTGTTTGCCTCCAAATCTAGCATAGTGCAGAAAATGGCTCTTGTGAATAACTCTCAATAAACCCGTTGTTGCGGATCCCTTTGGAGTGGGATCAGGGCGCAGACAGATTGGCTCTTGGCTAGGTCAGTCTCCGGTATCGGAAGAAACTTGGCAGTAGGATCCGCCCTGAACTACCTTTGTGGGGCTATCGGCCTTAGGGGAAGAAGCAAGAAGCATGTCTCAGAAAAGCCCATCCTTCTTAGAGAAACTGACTGACCTAACCCGCCAAATTGTTGACCGTGCCCGAGGCATCCCAGAAGCTTCTGAATCTCTCGAGAAGCCAGAAGCCTTTAAGTCTTTCTGGAATTCGGTGTCTCAGATACTACAGAAGGACCTCCTAGAGGCGCAGACAGAGTTGGGCCACTGCAACATCCTGGTCATTGGCAAAAGCGGGGTGGGCAAGAGCACCTTGGTCAATGCAGTGTTTAGAGATGAGCTGGCCCGTACCGGTGTTGGCAGCCCCGTCACCCGCCACATTCGTCAGTATTCCAAGCCAGGTTGCCCAATCACCATCTACGATACACCTGGCATGGAACTAGACGGTGAACAGAATCAGCAAGTTCGCCTGGAGGTTTCCCAGCTTATCGAGGAGCTGCGCTTTAAGGATCCTGAACATCACATCCATGTTGTTTGGTACTGCCTCCACCACGAACTGAAGCGGTTGGAGGAAGTTGAACGCAAATGGCTAAAGGAGTTGGAACTCAAAGACGTTCCCGTCATCTTGGTCTTAACCCAATGCTTGGAATATCCCAATCCTGAAGAGAGCGAGTTTTTCCGGTATTTGCAGCATCAAAATTTGCCTGTCCGCTACATTGTTCCCGTTTTGGCCCGCAACAAGGCGATTAACCGGCAAATTACCATTCCTGCCCACGGGCTGGAGCACCTAATTGGCTGCACGCTAGAGCTTTTGCCGGAAGTGGCTCGCCTTGCCTTTATCCGCCAGCAATTGCTGCGGGTGGATCTCAAAGCCGAGGCTGCCTTTAAGTACGTATCAGGCTATGTGGCCAGTGCAGCGTTTATCGGGGCAGTGCCCCTTCCCTTTGCAGATGCCCCTCTGTTGGTTACAGCCCAAGCAGGCATGATTGCCAATATCAGCTTTATTTTTGGCTTCGAGGCTTCCCCTTCTTTTTACTACTCTTTGATAGCCGCTTTGGCAGGCACTACAATTACAACAGCAATCGGGCGAACGATTGTGTCCAACTTGCTGAAGATGATTCCCGGCCCGGGGATTGTAGGCAGCGCTATCCAATCCACTACGGCAGCCACCCTCACTCTCTCTCTGGGCCTGGCCTATATCGAGCTGATGAAGGCCATCGCCCGCGCCAAAATCCAAGGGATCCAGCTATCTCCAGAAGAGATGAAAGATATCTTTATACGCGAGTACCAAAGTTATGTTGCCTCGGGATCCAAAACTCTGAAAGATGACTTTTCATCCTAGCTTTTGCGTAGGTACTGAATCTAGGGCAGGGGAAGGTCGTGGGGTCTCAAACCCAAAGGTGCCATCGACCAGGTAGAGGGGGCGGCCTTTCACTTCTTCAAAAACGCGGCCTAAATACTCGCCAATCACGCCCAAGCTGATCAGCTGGATCCCGCCCAAAAACAAGATCATCACCGCTAAAGAGGCATAGCCAGGTACATCGGAGCCAAAGAGCAAGGTGCGGATGATGAGAAAAAGGCCATACAAAAAGGCTGGAACCGAGATCGCCAACCCTATGTAGCTCCACACCCGCAACGGCCAAGAGCTAAAAGAGGTGATGCCTTCTATGGCTAGGTTCCACAGCCGCCAGTAGTTCCACTGGGTTTTGCCGCGAAAGCGGGGGGCGCGATCGTAAAAAATGGCCGTTTGCCGGTAGCCCACCCAGGCAAAGATCCCTTTCATAAAGCGGGTGCGCTCTCGCAGCTGTTTAACTGCCTCCACCACCTGCCGATCCAGCAGTCGAAAATCCCCCGTATTGCGCGGGATCCGCACCTGGCTGAGTTGATCAATCAACCAATAGAAGCCGTTGGCTGTAAAGCGTTTTAGCCAGCTCTCCCCGCGGCGGCTGCGGCGCACCGCATAAACCACCTGATAGCCCTGCCGCCACTGCTGCAGCATCTCCGGGATCAGCTCCGGCGGATCTTGCAAGTCGGCATCGATGGGAACAACAGCTCGACCAGAGGCGTGATCGAGGCCGGCAGTAAGGGCGATCTCCTTGCCAAAACACCGGGAAAGGTTCACCACTTTGAT
>NZ_JANSHQ010000630.1:0-1340 GCF_047461715.1 Synechococcus sp. R8-2
TTTAGACCCAGTTTTTTGGTAAAAATGCCAATTAAGAAGGGTATGATAAGGAGTGTTAAAAAATCTGATCTCTCCTCACCCAACCATGACGACTGCCCCCATTGAGATACCTCTTCAGCCTGCCGCCCAACGGCATAACCACTACAGCCGCGAAGACTTTTTCCGCTTTAATCTCTCCCAGGGATCCCTTGTGGACTGGACGGGCGCCCGCAATGTCTTGGTGAGCGAAGACTTTATCCTGGGTTTACAGCAGGGCCTGGAGGAAGAAGTGGGAGATGCCTCGGCTTCTCTGATGTACACCATTGGCCGAGAGTGGGGACGCAACGATGCCCTCCATTTTTCCCGCTGGTTTGAGGAGGAATATCGGCGCCACCCCAAGCAGAGTAATCTCATGTTTCTCTTGGAAACCTGGTGGTGGCCTCTGACCTCCCAAGGATGGGGGCGCTGGGAGGTGGAGACCGAGAGTCGGCGGCAAGGGTTTATTTTCATCAACCTCTTTGACTCCGCCGTGGCCCGCACCCTGGGGGATGTCGGTAAACCTGTCTGCCATCTTTACGCCGGATTATTTGCCGGCTTTTTTAGCACCATGGTGGAACGGCAACTGAACTGCATCGAGATCCAGTGCTACTCCATGGGAGAAAGCTACTGCAAGTTTTTGCTCGGCAGCAAAGATCGCATCGATGCGGCTGCCTTCTGGCTAAACGAAGGGGCCAGTGCTGGTGAAATTGCCCAAAAATTGCGTTCAGGTCAGGGAGTAGCTAAGGCATGACCTGGAAGATTACTTTAGAGGATTCGGTGCAGAGCTTTTTTGCCCGTCTAAATTGGGATAACCGCCCCCTACAGATGCGCTCTCTGCCAATGCCTTTTCTGCAAGTGCGGGAGCATTTTGGCTCCATCCCCTGGGCGGGGGATCCCCTGAGTTTGGCTGCGCATTCTCTGGGATCCCTGTCGGCAGCACCAGAACCCGAGCCGGCAGAAGAACAGATCACCTTGGCAGATCTGTTCAGCTTGTTTTGAGTCTCCTAGCACCCACCGACATCCGGAAGAAGCGAGATGGTAAGCCCCTTGGAGCAGATGCTGATCGAGTCGGAAGCCCGCTACCTCAAGCCAGAGGAGCTGGAGCATCTGAAGGCCTATGTTCTCGGCTGGCCAAAACGACAACATGTGTACCGAGTTTTGCGGGAACGGGAGAGCCAGGTGGTGAGCAAAACCCTAGATGCCCTGCAAAAGGAGATGCCCGACCTTTCTCCCCAAGTGTTGGATCTGTGCCGGCGACATCTGCTGTTGCTGCTGCGTCACAGCGCTATGGCCATGTTGCTGCAGGACGAAAACCTCCTGAA
>NZ_JANSHQ010000631.1:0-1264 GCF_047461715.1 Synechococcus sp. R8-2
CACACTCGAAGCCCGCAGCCACTTCCCGCACATCGTCCTTGAAGCGCTTCAGGGAGTCTAGACGTCCCTCGTAAACTACCTCCCCTCTGCGGCGAACTCGCACCAGAGCATTGCGCTGCACCTTGCCCGAGAGCACATAGCTGCCGGCAACCGCACCGCGCCCGATGGGGATCACCATGCGCACTTCCGCTTGGCCCAGCGGCTCCTCCACTTCTTCCGGCTCCAGCAGGCCCTCCATGGCCGCCCGCAGATCGTCCAGCAGGTTGTAGATGATGTCGTACTCCCGCACATCCACGCCCTTGTCATCGGCAGCCTGGCGGGCGCCGGGGGCCAGGGTGGTGTTGAAACCGAGGATGATGGCGTCGCTGGCCGCAGCCAAATCCACATCGGTTTCCGTGATCTCGCCAGGGGCCGCCAGCAGAACCCGCAACTGGACTTCCTCTTGGGGCAAATCCCGCAGCGCTGTCTGAATGGCCTCGGCGGATCCCTGGACATCCGTCTTGATGATCAAGTTCAACTCCTTGAGCTGGCCTTCTTGGGCTTTGGCGGAAACGCTACCCAAGCTCACGCGACGAGACAGCAGCGCCTGTTGCAGACGGGTTTGCCGCAGCGCTTCTGCCCGCTCTTGGGCAATGCGACGGGCTTCTTTTTCGTCAGTGTAAACCTGGAACTCATCGCCGGCTGCCGGGACTTCATCCAGGCCTAGCAGTTGTACCGCCGAAGACGGCCCAGCTTCTTGCAACCGCTGGCCGCGGTCGTCCATCATCGCTTTGACCCGGCCCAGCACTGCGCCGGCCACCAGGGTATCCCCCACCCGCAGGGTGCCGTTTTGCACCAACAAAGTGGCCACTGGCCCGCGGGCTTTGTCCAAGTGGGCCTCGATCACCGTGCCGCGAGCGGGACGATTGGGGTTGGCCTGCAGCTCCGCCACATCGGCCACCAATAGGATCATCTCCAGCAGAGCATCCAGGTTACGGCGGGTGAGAGCGCTCACCTCCACCATGGGCGTGTCGCCACCCCACTCCTCTGGCAATAGGCCGTGCTCCGCCAACTGCTGCTTGATGCGCTCTGGCTGGCTGCCGGGCTTGTCGATCTTGTTGATGGCCACGATGATCGGCACCTGAGCCGCCCGCGCATGGCTGATCGCTTCCAGAGTTTGCGGTTGTACCCCATCGTCGGCGGCCACCACCAAAACCGCAATGTCGGTGACGCGGGCTCCCCGGGCGCGCATGGCGGTAAAAGCCTGGTGGCCAGGAGTATCCAG
>NZ_JANSHQ010000632.1:0-1395 GCF_047461715.1 Synechococcus sp. R8-2
TGGGATCCCTTGCCGGGGGGGCTGTGGATGGGCGGGCCGGATCCCTTGCCCATCCCCACCCTTCATCGGGATCGCCGCTTTTCCCTCAGCCTGAGCTGGTTTCCGGAAGGGCCGGAGGGCCGCCACCTGCTGCGCCTGGTGCGCGACTACGACGAGGGCGGCGCCTGGCAGCGGGTTACGCTGATGCGGCTGGAGCGGGATCCGGGGTGAGAAAGGCGCAGACCTGGGCAAACACCGTCTCCCGCTCGCAGTCCAAGGTGAGAACGTGGTCGGAGCACTCCAGCCAATGCAGGGTCTTCTCGGCGGATCCCAGCTCCCGGTAGAGCCACGCCGCCTGGTCGGGATCCACCACTGTATCTTGGCGCGGCTGCAGGATGAGGGTGGGAACTTGGATGCTGGCTACTTCCCCCCTGACCCGCTCGATGAGCTCAAGGGCGCTGCGCACCGCCGTTAGATTGAAGCTGCGCAAATAGGCCACTCTTTCTGCCAACGCGCGGACATCGCCATCCCGAATCGGCAGGCGAAAGCGGGGAACCTCTTCCAAGAGCCAGCCCAGGCTGTTGAGGTACTGCTCCGGGCGAAAGAGATAGTACCAGCGGTGGCGAATGGCAAAAAACGGCGCCAGCAGGACCAATTTGTGGACAGGGTGGGCAAAGGCCAGGTGCAGCGCCAACAGGCAGCCGGTGGAAAACCCCACCAGCGAAAGGCGCGGGTACTCCTGCTGCAGCGCCAGGTAATGTTCCAAAACCCGCCCGTACCACTCCGTCCAGCGGGAAGGGGGCATGCGGGGTGCCGGGCGGTCGTGGCCGGGATAGTTAAACCCCTGCACCGTCAGGCCGGCTGCCAACAGCCGCTCCGCCAGCCACTGCAACTCGTAGACGCCACCCCCCAACCCGTGCAGCAGCAGGCAGGCATGATCCCCTCTTCCCCGCCACAGAAAAGGCTCGTTGCTCAGCATAAAACCTCACCTCAGGACGGGATCCCTTTTTAACCCAGGGCAATATCCAGCAGCAGCATCACCACAAACCCACTGAGAACGCCAAAGGTGCCCTCCCGCTCCAACCCCTGCCGGTGCGACTCAGGGATGATCTCATCGGAAATGACAAACAACATCGCCCCCGCCGCAAAAGCCATGCCCCAGGGTAGTAGGGGCTGCGCCAGAGAGACCACCGTTGCTCCCAGGATCCCGCCGATGGGCTCCACCAGTCCGGTCAGCAGGGCGATGCCAAAAGCAAACCGCCGCGAATACCCTTGGCTTGCCAGCGACAAAGCCACCACCAGCCCTTCTGGCATGTTCTGCAAGCCGATCCCCAACGCCAACGCCAACCCATCGCCGACTTGGCCGGTGGCAAATCCCACTCCCACCGCCAGTCCTTCCGGGAAATTGTGCAGGGC
>NZ_JANSHQ010000633.1:0-2013 GCF_047461715.1 Synechococcus sp. R8-2
CGTTAAGTTTCGTCAACTACCTTTTTTGATCCTGAGAGAGGCCATGTCGCTTGTCCGCTGGATTTTAGGGATCCACACCACCACGCCCGTTTTGGGCCTGGCCCTGCTGCCGTTGGAGCCGGGGCTGGGAGAAACCCGCAGTCAGAGCTGGTGGCTGGATCGGGAGATGGCAGCGCAGTTGCACCCCTGCTTGAAAGTCTTCTTGGCCGGTCAGGCTTGGTCGCAGATAGCTGCGATCGCTGTAGCTTTGGGGCCGGGCAGCTTTACGGGCAGCCGTTTGGGGGTGAGCGTGGCCCGTCTGCTGGGCCAGCAACTGGGCATTCCCGTGTTTGGCTACTCGGCTTTGGCCGTCCTCGCCCGCCAGGTGTGGCAGGAGCAGGGATCCCCGCCCCAGCCCTTGACGGTGGCGGTGCAGATGGACGCCAAACGAGGAGAGCGGTATGGCGGCGTGTATCGGGTGACAGAAGAGGGTGTCGCTGCAGAAGTGGCCGATCGGCTCTGGGAGGAAGAGGCTTGGCAGGCAACTCTCCGACAGTGGCCGCAAGCTCTATCCGTGAATGCCGCCGATTTTGTGGATCCTGCACCTGTGGTGGCGTTGGCAGAATTGGCCCGCGCCGATTTTCGGGCCGGATTGCGCCCTCAGTGGCAGGAGGTGCTGCCCCTCTACGGTCGCCAGCCCCCGATTGATCTCAGAGGGCTGAATCGGACTCCGCCTCCCCAGCGCGAACGGAGTGCCCCATCGTCACGGTAAGATTGGGAAGTCTAAGCAACGGATCCCTCTGCTGACATGATCTCAAGCAACGATTTGCGCCCTGGCGTCTCTGTAGAAATTGACGGAGCTCCCTACAAGGTGATCGAGTTCCTGCATGTGAAGCCCGGCAAGGGAGCAGCCTTTGTGCGCACCAAGCTCAAAAACATGCAGACTGGCAACGTTGTGGAGAAGACTTTCCGCGCCGGTGAAACCCTGCCCGCAGCCACCATCGAAAAAGTCGAGATGCAGTATCTCTACGCGGAAGGGGACAACTTGGTGTTTATGGACATGGAGACCTATGAGCAGGCTCCAATTACCGCCGCCCAAATTGGCTCCGCCGTGAAATATCTGAAAGAAAACATGCAAGTGTCAATCTTGCGCTGGAATGGGCAGGTGATCGATGTGGAGCTGCCCAACACCGTTGTTCTGGAAGTGGTGGAAACAGATCCAGGGGTGAAAGGAGATACCGCCACTGGGGGAACCAAGCCGGCCAAGCTGGAGACCGGTGCTGAGATCCAGGTGCCTTTGTTCATCAAGGTTGGAGAACGGATTCGGGTCGATACCCGCACCGACACCTATCTGGGCCGGGAGTGAGTTCTCCCTCTCCTTTTCGGTTATGGATTTCTGTTGTGGACAGGTGATGCATCAGGAGTGAACCTTCCCTTGGATGTTGTCAATTGGCAGGAAATTCGTCTTCTCCTGGCCGCTCTGCAAGAGAGCGATGTTACCGAGCTAACTCTGGAGTTCAAAGATTTTCGCCTCACCTTGCGCAAAGGGATCCCGACTGAGCTCTCCTCCACCCCCGCCAGTCCGGTTATTGTCTCCTCTGCGCCTCCTCCTGCTCCTGCAGAAGCGCCCCCTCCTCCCACTGCTCCCAAATCCACCCCCAGCCATTGGATAGACGTGACGTCACCAATGGTGGGCACTTTCTACAGCGCCCCAGCTCCAGGTGAACCTGACTTTGTGCGGGTTGGCCAACGGGTGAACAAGGGCCAAACCCTGTGCATCATCGAGGCCATGAAGCTGATGAACGAGATCGAGGCCGAAGCGGCAGGCGTGGTGACCGAGATTTTGGTGAGCAATGGGCAATCGGTGGAGTTTGGGCAGGTGTTGATGCGGTTGGATCCCACAGCTTGATGGGCAAGGGGGTAAACCGGATTTTGGCAACCCAATCTCCCTTGCCTGTGTATACACCAAAGTTGAATCGGATTGAGGGGATGTGGTCGGTGTTGAAGCGCTGTATCCGGCAGTTTTCCAGAGCC
>NZ_JANSHQ010000634.1:0-679 GCF_047461715.1 Synechococcus sp. R8-2
CGGTGGTAGCAGAGCTGCGCAATGAGAAAATCGATGTCATTCGCTGGTCACCAGATCCTGCCACTTACATTGCCAATGCCCTCAGCCCGGCCAAGGTGGTGGAGGTGCGGCTAGTGGATCCGGAAATCCAGCAAGCTCATGTGTTGGTCAACAGCGACCAGCTCAGTTTGGCCATTGGCAAAGAGGGGCAAAATGTGCGCCTGGCAGCCCGCCTCACCGGTTGGAAAATCGACATCAAGGAAGTGGAGAGCTACCGCGCAGCGCTGGAGGAAGCCCAAGCCCAAGGGTTGCCCTATCCCTTCATCACTCCAGCGGCACTGGAGCGCTTCCAGCGGCGGGCAGAGCGGGCTGCTTTGGGCCTAGAGGATGAGGAATACGAAGAAAAGCGCCGCCTGGAGGAAGAGGAGCTGGCGGGGAACGATAGGCTGGAAGAAGACTGGGCTGACGAAGAGGAGGACTTCGACTACGACGCCGAGTTCGACATTGCCCAGCCGAAGGGGTAATGATATACGCTCTACCCTCACTTTGCCCGTACACTTTGCTCGTAGAGGGCGGCTTCTGCCGGAAGTCTGGGCTTTGGAATGAGTTTTGCTGCAGGGGATCGCGGTTGCACCGAGACCGCAATGGCGCATGTGGGGTTTTCCTGCCTGCTTGGGCAGAACTGCCCTGTTCCGGCAAT
>NZ_JANSHQ010000635.1:0-1401 GCF_047461715.1 Synechococcus sp. R8-2
GCAGCGCGGAACGCTTGGGGAGCGTCTCAATCTAGTTTGAAGCGACCGCAGTGCTTTCAAGAGGGCAAGGATGCATGCAGATGGAGGAACTTCTGTTGATGAAGTGACAAGGCCTGCTTTTGCGAGTCGGACTATTCTACTGGCCAGTGTCTCATTGCTATTTGAATTGACTATCTGAAAAAGTCAGAAAACGTATCCCGCAGATCCGAAAGCCGATCGTTGAAGCAGGTAAGCCGATCCCCTACAGAGTTCACCAGCGTCAGATCTGCCCGACCGGTTGCCCCTTCGGATCCCAGTAGAGGAACGCTCATGCGGCTGGGATCCGTGGGATTCTGGGAAACGCGGATGACGGCTCGATCGCGGTTAAATTGATAAGCTTCGGCCACATAGCGGATGGGCTCGCTCAAGGTGGGATCCACCGGCAGCCCTGGGGCCGGCAGGAGATCCACCAGCTCGGTGAACGTGCCACTCCGCAGGCCCACCACGGCAGCAGCTCCCAACTGGTTACAAATGGCAATGAGAACCGGCTCTTGGGCAGTGGCGGTGAGGTTGGCCAAGGTAACCGTGACCGTGGCGCGGCTGGCTGCCGGCGGGTAGGTGACCTCAAAGGTGCGGGCAAAGGCATTGCCCAGCTCGTCGCGGGCGCGAAAGCGAAGCTGCCCGGTGTAGGGCAGGATGGAAGAAAAGTAGATGCCAAAGCGGTCGCTGGGACTCCGTCCGGGGATATTGGCCTGTCCGGGGACATAGGCAAGGGCAGCCCGGCTTTGCCACTGATTGGGCGGGGTGTAGGGCAGCAGCGGGCCACTGGTGAAGTTGGGGGGTTCTTTGGGGGGCAGATCCGGCTGGCCATCTCTGTTCAGATCCAGCCCATTGCCCAAGAAGGCCACCGAGCGCTGTAAGAGAATAGGACGGTTTTGGTTATCCAAAAGGGGATTCCGCCTTTCTGCCAGCCCGGCATTGTCCACATAGACATTAAGGGGGCGATTTAGGATTTGGTTATCCCGCTGCCGCCGCATGTTGAACTGTAGGTAGGGCCCCACTGCGCCCGCTGCCGGGGATCCTCCTGTGATTTCAAAATCATCCGCCCGCAGGAAGACATTTTCCAGGGGGCCCAGAGGAGTTGTTCCCTCGCCGCAACCGACCAAGCCAAGCGCTAAAATGGCCAAGGCTGTATAAGCTACAACAGAGCATCCTTTTTCGATAGGGGAATCCGAGCTCCCACAAGTCGGCAGCAGGGGCCGGCAGGCATGCTTTGGCTTCAGCATTCATCTCCTCTCCACAACAGACACCTTGGCGAGGGTTAAACCCAACCGGACTGAGTTGAGGATGGGCGGGGATCCCCCACCGGATTCGCCTGAACCACTATACCGTGAGCCTCGGTTCAGCTAGAAATCGCAGGAG
>NZ_JANSHQ010000636.1:0-3614 GCF_047461715.1 Synechococcus sp. R8-2
GATCCCTGCCCAAGCTTTTTGGTCGGCGATGGCTCGCCGCATCAGGGTATTCTTAACAACCATGCAAACCGAATCCGACTTGCGCAGCTCTGCCCGCAGTTGGTCCATCTCCGCAACGGTCAGCCCCTTGTAGTCGATCACCAGCACCATTTGGCTGGCCTGCAGCAGGGATCGGACTTTATCGACGATCTCCGCTTTCTTCGCTAAAGGTTGCTTGCCCATGCGCTCACCTCCTTTGTTGTCAATGGTCACCCAGGGTTGAACGGGTGGTGAATCTGGGTTCCACCAAACAGAATGCGCCCCAGCCGTAGCCGAGACGCATGGAGATAAGCGCACCCTCAAAAGCGATCCAAGAAGGGATCCCTTTGAACTTCGCTCAAACCTCGGCAGGACATTAAGCCCGCGGGCACCTGCTGTCTTCGGCTTGCTATTCGACTGGGGAAAGATGTTCTGCCGGGATCCTCCTCCAAATTCACTCACTCAAACCCTTTTCAACCCATCGCAGCGCCGAAGCCAGGCTTAGGTCGCCAACTTCAGCTCCCGCAGGGCATTGATATCAACCTCAATCGAGGGGCCCATTGTAGCAGAAACGTGTAGGGTTCGCCAATACTTGCCCTTGGCTCCAGAGGGACGGTTGCGATCGATGGACTCCTGCACTGCCTTTAGGTTCTCCAGCAGAGCTTCGACGGGGAACTTGCACTTGCCGAAGATCAAATGCACAATGCCGGTGCGATCCGCCCGGTACTCCAGCTTGCCGGCTTTAAACTCTTTGATCGCCTGGGCCAGATCCATGGTCACCGTTCCCCCCTTGGGAGAAGGCATGAGGCCGCGCGGCCCCAACAGCCGCCCCAGCTTGGCCACTTGGGGCATCACATCGGGGGTGGCGATCAGAAGGTCAAAATCCATCATGCCCTTGCTGATTTCCTCGATCAGGTCTTCATATCCAACCCGATCCGCCCCTGCATTTTGGGCCTCCACCACTTTCTCGCCGCGGGCAATCACCGCCACTCGGATTTCTTGGCCGGTGCCCCTGGGCAAGACCACGGTGGTGCGCAGTTGTTGGTCGGCGTACTTGGGATCGATCCCCAGGCGGATGTGAACCTCTGCCGCCTCCTCAAATTTGGCGGTGGCCGTCTCCTTCATCAGGGCCAAAGCGGCTTCGGGAGCATAGGCAATGGGCTTCACCTTCTCCCGCAAAGCCTGCATACGTTTGGAAAGCTTTCGAGCCATCGTTTCTCCTCGGGGTACTGACGAGAACTTCTCTCCCCCACAGTGGTTTGCTAGAACAACTTTTTCAAGACCGTGAACACCTCAGACCGGGCAAGGGATCCCTCAATCCACCACCGTCACCCCCATGCTGCGAGCAGTTCCGGCAATAATTTTCATGGCCGCCTCCACATCGTGGGCATTCAAATCCGGCAGCTTCTGCTCGGCGATCTGGCGCAGTTGAGCTCGGGTCAGGGATCCCACCTTGGTTTTGTGGGGCTCGCTGGAGCCAGACTCAATGCCCAGAGCCTTCTTGATCAACACCGAAGCCGGCGGCGTCTTGAGGACGAAGGTAAAGCTGCGATCCTCGAAGATGGAGATTTCAACAGGCACCACCATCCCGGCCTGATCCGCCGTCTTGGCGTTGTACTCCTTACAAAAGGCCATGATGTTGACCCCGTGTTGACCCAAGGCTGGGCCAATGGGGGGAGCGGGGGTGGCCTTGCCCGCCTGAATGGCCAACTTGACCACGGCCACCAACTTCTTAGCCATGAAACGCAGTTACACCTCTTTTCGCACTTGACCAAACTCTAATTCTACCGGGGTATCGCGCCCGAAAATCGAGATCAACGCCTTGAGCTTGCCCCGTTCTGGGCTGACCTCCACCACCTCGCCGTAGAAACCCTGGAAGGGGCCGGATAGCACCTCGATGCGATCCCCAGGGGCCATGTCGATTTTGAGGGGCACTTCCTCCACCTCGACGCTGCTGAAGATGCGCTGGACTTCGCTTTGGCTGAGGGGACGCGGTGTAACATGCCCCCGACCGCGACCGTAGGCCCGTTTTTCTTCCGTGCCGACAAAGTTGATCACGTTGGGGGTTGTTTTCACCACCATCCAAGTGTCGTCGTTCATGTCCATGCGCACCAGGACATAGCCGGGAAAAATCTTCTCCTCTTGCTCCTGGCGCTTGCCGGATCGATCCAGCTTGAAGCCCGTCCGCTTCGGGATCACCACCTCGACAATTTGATCCGCCACATCCAAAGCAGCCGCCCGTTGCATCAGGGTGCTCTTCACTTTGTTCTCGCAGCCTGAGGCCACCTGCACGGCGTACCAGCGCAGGTTGCGACGCTCTTGACCTTCCCCCTCGTCTGGTTCCGGGATCGCGTCTGCAGGCTCAAAGTGCTCCACACGGCCCCCACGACGTTTTCGCTGCTGCTCTGGCCTCATCACCTCACATCCTCCCTGTAGCCATCCTTGAACATGACTCTCTTGCCCCTCAGGACAGAACATCACAAGAACAGCTGAGTGGCTACCCAAGCAAACACTTGATCGACCAGGTAGATGAAGGAAGCAAAAGCCAACACAATCAGTAAGACCCCTACCGACTCGCCGATCAATTGCCGGCGGCTCGGCCAAACAATCTTGCTCAATTCCACACGGGTCTCTTGAATAAAACCCAGGATCCCTTTGGGTGCGGTGGAACTGTCTTTGGAGTGACCCCGGCTGGCGGGATCCAAACGCTGTTCCGTATCGGCTTTGCTGGAGGGGGTGCTCTTAACCACGGCGGTGTTCTCCTAATGGATCCCGAAAACGGTGTACCGCATTTCAGCAGGCACGGGATCGGCTTTGCGATCCTAACAGATTTACCGGGAATGGGATCCAACCTTAGGGAGTGGGGGTGGGCTCAGGTGTCAAGGAAGCGGGAGAAAGCGGGAGGGAGCGGCGGCGGGATTGGTTAAATTGCTCCACAGCAGCATCGACGCTGGCCTTGCCGTCCCAGCGGGAAGCAGCATTCTGGCGGGAGAGGAAGTCGGCAGCCCGGAAGAGATCGTTGACGTTGATGCTGGTGCCATCCAACAGAGGGGGATTGCTGTCGCGGCGAATGGCCTCGTTGACACTTCCGCTTTGGGCCAGGGCCACCCCAGAACCGCTCAGAACCGAGCTCAAGGCCATCCCCACCAGGAGCAGTGCTGGGGGCGAGGGGATCCCACGCCAGCAGACGGGCGATGGATTCAGGAGACGGTTGAGAAGCTTGCCGAGCATGATTTATTTCTCCGCTTCGTTTACACGAGGGTGCTGCTCCGCCAGCCCCTCTACCAACAACTGCTGCTCTTCGGCGGTCAAGGGGCGCTTGGCCAACAGGTCTGGCCGCCTTTGCCAGGTTCGAACCAGCTGCTGCTGCAGACGCCAACGGGCAATGGCTTGATGGTCGCCTGAGAGGAGTACCGGCGGCACCTTGTACCCCTGAAACTCTGGCGGGCGGGTGTACTGAGGATAGTCCAGCAGCCCCGCCTCGAAGCTTTCCCTCTTTAACGAGTCTACCTTGCCCACAGTGCCCGGCAAGAGCCGCACCACGCCGTTGATCAGGGCCAGCGCCGGAATTTCCCCCCCGGTCAGGACAAAATCCC
>NZ_JANSHQ010000637.1:0-3618 GCF_047461715.1 Synechococcus sp. R8-2
GGTGACCGTCGCATCGGCGGCCAACAACATCAAGCTCAAGGGCTTGCCCACCAAGATGCTGCGACCGACCACCACTGCCTTTCGGCCTGCAATCGGGATCCCTTCTGCCTGCAACAGGCGCATCACGCCCAAAGGGGTACAACTGCGTAGGCCGGGCTCGCCGCGCAACAGCCGGCCCAGGTTGAGGGGATGGAGTCCATCCACATCTTTGCCGGGATTGATGGCCAGAAGGGGGGGGATGGGATCCCAGCCGGGGGGCAGGGGCAGTTGGACGAGGATGCCATCCACCCGCTCGTCCTGATTGAGTTGGTCGATGGTGTCGAGCAAATGGGCAGGGGAGTCTTGGGCGGAAAAATGTCGGCCAAAAGAAGCAATGCCCAACCGCTCACAGGCCCGCTCTTTGCCGCGCACATAAGCCGCACTGGCGGGATCCTCTCCAACCCGCAGCACTGCCAATCCCGGTGGACGCCCCACCTGAGGTATCCAAGCTTGCACTTGGGCGGCCATCTCCGCTTGCAGACGGGCGGCTAAGGCTTTGCCATCGAGGATTTTTGCGGGCATGGGGGCGCAAGGATAAAGACAACCATCCAACGACCATCCATAGTGAAGCAGAATGGCAACAGCAGTGCAGGGGAAATGATCGGGTGGGATCCCTATGATTCGGGCAGGTCTTCTTCCTCTTGGCCCAATTGCTCGATGATGATCTCCACCTGCTGCCGCTTTTGCTCTAAAAAGTCCGCGCAGGTTTTCAGGGTTTGGGCGGCCTGTTGAAAGCGCTCCACCACTTCCGCCAGATCCAGTTCCCCCGATTCAATCTGGGCAATCAAAGTTTCCACCTCGGCAATGGCTGCTTCATAGCGCCACGGCTCCTCACGTTTGCGGCGGCTCATGGCTCTCCTCTACTCGTACCCATAGGCTTCCCGAGGCCAGTTGTATCATCAGGCGGGTTTGGGGAGGCAGGCGATGGGTGCGGATCAGGGATCCCTCTTCATCTCGCACCAAGGCATAGCCCCGTTTCAGAATGGCTTCGGGATCGAGCGCTTGGAGGCGATCTTGCAGGGCCTGTTGGTGCTGTTGGTGTTGCCGGAGGCGATGGCGCACGGCTTGGAGCAGGCGATGTTGGCGCTGGGTCAAGCGCTCCTGGGCCTGTTGCAACAGCCGCTCTGGATGCACGTAGACCAAGTGGTGCTGGGCCTGCTGCAAACGCTGCTGGGCTTTTTCCAAAGCTTGGCGGGTGCGTTCGATCAACTTCTGGCGCAACTGGGATCCCTGACGCTGCAATTCCCCCAGATCCGGCACGATCCGCTCGGCAGCTGCCGTTGGGGTATGGGCGGCGTAGTCGGCAGCGTAGTCAGCCAGGGTTTCATCCCGCTGGTGGCCAATCCCGGTGACCACCGGGATCCGACATTCGGCAATGGCTCGCACCACCCGCTCATCGTTAAAACAGGCCAAATCTTCGCTGGCTCCACCGCCCCGCGCCAAAAGAAGCACTTCCGCCCGCCCATCCTGTTCCACCCGGCGAATGGCCCGCACAATTGATTCCGGGGCCGCCTCCCCTTGCACTTGAGCTGGGGAGAACAGCACCCGTAGCCCGGGGTAGCGCTGGTTGAGGGTGCGCCGAATATCTCCCCAGCCGGCAGCGTGGGGGGAACTGACGACGGCAATGCACTGGGGATGAACAGGCAGAGGTCGTTGGTTATCGAACAAGCCCTCAGCACTGAGGTGGGCCTTGAGCTGTTGAAATCGCAACGCCAACAGCCCTTCCCCGGCAGGCAGCAATTGCCAGATGACGAGGCGATAATGGCTGCCGCCGCTATAGATGCCGATTTGCCCAAGGGCGAGCACCTGTTGCCCCACTTCCGGCCAGAAACTGAGCCGGGAAGTTTGGCCCTGCCAGACCACCCCCTTGAGAACGTCGCCGGTTTCCGGATCGACTAGGGTCAAGAACAGGTGGCCATTGCGGTTGCGCTGGCAACTGGAGACTTCCCCGCTCACCCACAGCCTGACCAAGTAGGGATCCCCGGCCAGCAGCGATTTCAAATAACGGGACACTCCCCCCACCGAGAGCAGGGGAGCTTCATCCGTGAGCAAAAACTCCATCCCACTGCTGCGGGCGGCTAAAGTCACTTCTGAAGGGACAGGATCGCGCATCCAGGGTTCTCGAATAGCGATGGGACTTGTCGGGATCCCATCTAGAATAGGCGACAACCGGGCGAGAGAGGAGGTGAGCTGGCGGGTGACCTTCGCCCAGTGGCTGGGGCTAGGGGCGCTGTTGGGCCTGCTAGTTCTGCTTTGGCAGATCCGGCAGATCCTGCTGTTGGTGTTCGCGGCCATTGTGTTGGCAGTAGCATTGGATACCTTGGCCCAGATCCCACAGCGCTACGGCTTTCGGCGTGGCCCCTCAATTGTCATCACCAGTTTGACGGTTTTGGTGGCCGCGATCTTGGTGGGGCTAATCGTGGTGCCCCCCCTGGCGGAGCAGTTGCGGTGGCTGTTTACCGATGGGGTGCCCGCCGGGATCGTGCAAGCGCAGCGGCTGTTCGAGAGCTTGATTCTCTCTTTGCCGACGGATATTGAGCTGCCGACGCTGCGGGAATTGGCCAATAGCTTGGTGCCCCAGGCCACCGAGTTGGTGCGACAGGTGCGCGACTTTTTCTCCGAGTCCTTCACTGCCTTTTTTGGCACCCTGCTCAACCTATTGTTTGTAATCATCCTCACCATTTTGTTGTTGGCGGATCCCCAAGCCTACAGTCGCGCTTTTGTCTCGGTTTTCCCGGCCTTTTACCGTCCCCGCATTCGCTACATCCTCAAGCGCTGTGAGCTGGCGCTGCGAGGGTGGCTGATGGGGATCCTGTTTACCAGCACCTTGGTGATGCTGCTGAGTGGGATCGGGCTGTGGATTTTGGGGGTGCCCCTGATCTTGGCCAATGCGGTGCTGGCGGGATTGTTCAACTTCATCCCCAATATCGGCCCCACCTTAAGCGTGGTAGCCCCCATGCTGGTAGCCCTCACGGATGCCCCTTGGAAGTCCTTGGCAGTGCTGGGGCTGTATATCCTGATCCAGCAGTTGGAAAGCAGCGTCTTCACCCCCATTGTTATGTCCCGACAGGTGTCGCTCCTGCCCGCCCTAACCCTAGTAGCTCAAGTTACTTCAGCCTTTTTCTTTGGGGTGCTGGGCCTGTTCCTGGCC
This sequence comes from Synechococcus sp. R8-2, assembly GCF_047461715.1. Lineage (NCBI taxonomy): Bacteria > Bacillati > Cyanobacteriota > Cyanophyceae > Synechococcales > Synechococcaceae > Synechococcus > Synechococcus sp. R8-2. Next base: position 3,191 of record NZ_JANSHQ010000637.1, read on the forward strand.
GTGCCTTTGGCGGCAATCCTGCAGGTGTGGATTCAGGAGGTGCTAATTCGGGATGTCCTGGATCCCTGGCAGGGATCCCGATTGCGGCCCTTGCTCAGGTTGGAAAGTGGAGAGAATGGGATCCAGAGCTCCACCCAGGATCCCATCCCGCCGCCGCAATCGGTGCGAGATGGTTAAGGGAGCAATGCTCCTGGCTTGGCTCAGCCACACCAGCCTAGCTACGCGACCAAGAGAGCAGAAAGCGGTTCTTGCCCTGAAGGACTTGACCGGTATAAAGGCCCCGCACCGCTATCGCGAGCGAGAATCCAACAAGCGGCAACCGTGCGCCCAGGCAGAGGGGCATTGGGAGAACAGTGAGACCTACGGCCCGCTGCGCGAAGGGCATTCTATCAACTTTCTATCAACTCAAGGACTCCGTCCCGCTATTG
>NZ_JANSHQ010000638.1:0-3842 GCF_047461715.1 Synechococcus sp. R8-2
GCCGATTGGGTTAATCATCGCCCGGTCGAAGAGTTGATCGAGATTTTCACCCGTTACGGCGAAGAGCGATTTGCCCGCCGCATCGCCCATCACATCGAGCAGGCTCGTCCCCTCGCCACAACCACTCAGTTGGCCCAGGTGGTTTGGCAGGCAGTACCTCCGGCAGCTCGGCGAGGCCGCATCCACCCGGCCACCCGCGTCTTTCAGGCGTTGCGCATTGCCGTGAACCGAGAACTGGAGGCTTTAGAAACCTTGCTGGCCCAAGCCCCCACTTGGTTGAAACCCGGCGGCAGGTTGGCCGTAATCAGCTTCCATAGCCTTGAAGATCGCCTGGTGAAATGGGCCTTTCGCAGGGATCCCCGTTGGCAGGTGCTCACCCCCAAGCCCTTGTCCCCTTCCGAACTGGAACGGCAACGCAATCCACGGGCCCGCTCTGCCAAACTGCGAGTGGCTGCCCGCAGCAGTCAGATGTAGGTTTAGGTTGGTTCTCCCGCTCTCAAGAGATCGGCTACCGTGAAGCGGACAGCTGTCCTGCTGAGGCCGGGAATCGGGAGAAGGGGGTTGCTGTTGGGGGGCGCGGGGAACTAGGGTGAAGCGGAACCGGCAGTCCTGCACCGTCGGATCCCTTGGTGTGTGTGAGGTTAAGCCCTATGGTTAGCCAGCCTTTGAACGCAGGTCTTGATCGTCCCAAGAGCCCTCGTCGCCACAGACAGCCTTCTGCTCTGAGCCGACCCCTCTCCGGTACAGTTCAAGCCAGCCGCACCCAACCTTTGGATTTGAAGTTGAAATCAGCCCATCCTCGCAGCCAGCATCTTGCTTGGGCAGAACACCTAGCCTGGTGGAAGCAAATCTCCACAGGGATGGCTATCCTCTCCGGCGTTTCAGTGTTGAGCCTTTACAGTTGGACTGTGCATACCCAAAGCCGGTGGAGCCAGCGTTACCAGGTGTGGCAGCAGATGCAGCGCAACGAACGACAGTTTCTGCTGACTCAAGAATCCATTGCCAATTCTCTCCGGGAAATTGCCGACCGCTCCGAAATGGTGCCGCTGGTACCGGATCGGATGATCGAGGTGCCGATTGCCTCTCCCAGCCAAGTTGAGCCGGATCCAGCCCACCAGGCAACGGCTTTGCCAGAAATCGAAAAAGCCCCTCTTTTCTATCCGGTTGGGTACTAGTCCAATGAATCCCGTGGACAGCAGCCAAGCCACTGCTCCCCTCTTACTCTCCCAAAGGCTGTGGATTTTGCAAGATCTCAGCGTATCTCTATCCTCCCTATTCTTCAAATTCTTCAAAAGTCAAGGGATCCTTGGGCCTCAGGATCTGGAATAGTAGTGGGCTACTCTTTAACTGCTTACAAAGCAAAGAAGAAGTCTGGCCCAGGTTTTCTAAGTTGGTGGGATGTGGCCCATCCGAAGCCCTGGGATTGCCGTTGGGATCCCGTTCACCCCTGGGGATGACATCCCCCCTGGCAGGATAGGAACTCCAGAGCAGGGGATGTATGATGCCTAGCACGGCTTTTTCGGAGCAATCGCAGAGAAAGCTGTACCGACAGGTTGTCCTGGGGATCAGCCAGGGCATGTAAAGGGGAAAGTCCGGTGCAAATCCGGCGCTGTGCCGCAACTGTGATGGGCTTAGGCTAGACCTATGCCCTCAGTCAGGATGCCCGCCTGCGGTTTTGGCTCGCATTTCTTCCGCGTCGCACGGAATCAGGAGCTTTAGGAAAATGAATCCCATTCTAGGTCTCAGCCTGGCGCTGGGGGGCTTTGTTTTGGGGATCCCAGCGTGGGCGCAGCCGGCGGCCTCTTCACCTTCAGCTCAAGAGGTGTTGGAAACCGGCGTTAGCGCCGAGATTTTAAATCAACCCGTCACCACGCCTTTTCGTCGCCCCGGCTTGCTGCGGGATTCTTCCCGCCCGGTTTACGTCATTACCCGCCAGCAAATTCGAGAGCAAGGGGCAAGAACGGTTCAGGAGGCCCTGCGCTACCTGCCCGGGATCCTCAGCGACGGCACGGCAGGAACTCAGTTGGGAGCCCTTAGCTCCCAGTTTATGCGGGGAGGACGAACGGCCCAGGTTTTGGTGCTGTTGGATGGCCGCCCCATTAACGACCTGGGCTTTTTTGGCGGGTTCGATCTGTCTCAGATCACTACAGATGTGGTCGAGCGTATTGAGATCTCTCCAGGTGGGGGCTCCACCTTATACGGCTCCGATGCCGTTGGCGGGGTCATCAACATCGTGACGCTGGATCCAAAGCCGGGATCCGAGACCGTGCTGGAAGCGGCTATCGGCAGCTACGGCCTCAACGAGCAAGGGATCCAAAACCGCGGCCAAGCGCAGGATCTGGGCTGGGTGGTCAGCTATCGCCGTCTGCAGAGCAACAACGACTTTCCCTTTGAAATTAGGCGTTTGGGCAAAGCCGGCAGGCGGGAGAACTCGGCGGTGGAGTACCACAACCTACAAGCCAAGCTCACCTGGCAACTGGCAGAAGGCCAGGTCCTAACAGGAAATGCCCTTTATCTCAACAAAGCGTTTCAGGTGCCTGGCAGCACCGAGTTTCCCTCCCCCGATGCAGTGCAAAACACCAACGACCTGCTGTTAGATCTCAGTTGGCTGTGGGATCAAGAGAGGGGATCCCTGCAAGCTAGGGTATTTTTTGACGACCTCAACTATCGCTTCAGCGCCCCACAAAGCCAGGGATCCCGGGATGAGATCCTGCGAACGGGGTGGGGATCCCAACTGCAATACACCTGGAAGGCTGCTGAAAACCTGGAGCTTACTCTAGGAGCAGACTACCGATCCATTTCAGCTCGCAACACCACCTTCTCCTTTGCCAGGGGATCCACCAACGTCAACTACGACAATACCGTGAACCAAGGGGCCCTCTTCGCCCGCCTGGATTACAAGCCACAGCCCAACTTTTATCTCAACTTAGGCGTTCGCCAAGATTCGAGCAATTGGGTCAACGGTTCGGCCACCTCTCCTGCCGCAGGGATCCGCTGGGTTTTGGCAGAAGGCACCACCCTGAGGGCCAATTATGCCGGCAGCTTTCGCACCCCCTTGATCTCAAACTTATTCTTTCGTTTGCGGGGCTTTTTTGAGGTAGATGGGAACCCCAATTTGCGACCGGAGCGGGGAGAGAGTTTTGACATTGGCCTGGATCAGGCTCTGGGAGATTTTGGCCTACTGCGCTTGACCTTTGCCCATAACCGCATCCGCGATGGCATCACCTTTGTCAGCACCGGCCCGCGCAGGGGAACCTACGAAAACATTGAGCTCGTGGAATACACAGGCATAGAAGCAGCCCTGGATTTGCGGCTGGGGGAAAACTGGACTCTTTTTGCCAACTACACCCTGAACGATCCCATCATCCGCTCGGCGCTGGATCCCAAAGAGGTTGGCAAACAGCTAGCCTTCGTGGGAGCAGACAGCTTCAACCTGGGCCTGAGCTACCGCGATGCAGAGGATCGGTATGCCTCAGTTTTCCTGCATCACATTGGCACTTTCTTTACCAACAACGCCAATACCCAATCTCTGCCCGGCTACACCAACCTGGCTCTGCGGGGAGGGATCCCAGTAGCAGAAAATCTCGCTCTAGAAGTGGGGGTTGATAACCTGCTGGATGAGCAATATGAGGTTTTCCCCGGCTACCCAGGAGTGGGTCGCACCGTTCGGCTCAATCTGAGAGGCCAATTTTAAAGGCTTAGCCATTTCGCTCACTGCTTGACCACTCGCTTAGATATTGAGATCATTTCCCCTTCTTCATCGCGCCCTTTACAGTCAAGTCTGGATTGCAAGTTATGCCGGTATCAAGCAGCTCTGTGTCTCAATCAACTTCCCAGTTGCC
>NZ_JANSHQ010000639.1:0-937 GCF_047461715.1 Synechococcus sp. R8-2
AATCGTCAAGCCTAGTCAAGCCCATATGACTTGCCCAGAGGGGGGATTCCTGCCTATGCTGGCCTCGGTGAGCGGATCTAGACGGATTGCACCTGCCCAGACAAGGGGCTTTACGCTGATAGAAGTCTTGGCGGTTATTGTCATCATCGGCATCTTGGCTGTGCTGGCCGTTCCCTCTGGGATCAACATCTGGGCGCGGATCCAGCTTGAGGATGCGCAGAACAGGGTGGAGCGAGCCTTGCGCACTGCCCGCACTAACGCCAGAGCCTCTCTCCTGGGCCGAGCTTGGGTGGTGGGGGTGGACAATTCGGAGCCGAATGTACCGACTCTGGTTATTCAAGATGAGCAGGGCCTTTGCGATGAACCCACCCCCTGTCAGCGGGTGCGCCTGAATAATTTTGTAACCGTCAACAGTATCTTCCCTGGTGAAGTGACATCCACTTTAATTGCCATACCAGAGCGGTCAGTGGAGGTTATAGAGAACGCCCCCACCTTCGCCAACGGAAGGGCGGTTTTTGAATCCGATGGCCGCGCCCGTCAACTGGGTCGCTTTGTGGTCAGCAGCACCTACTCTCAGGGAGAAAACCGCTGCGTGGTGGTGAGCACCTTGATAGGCACTATCCGCAAGGACAACAACCCGGCTTGTGCAAGTAGAACAGATGCAGAAGAATAGCCAGGCTTGCAACCTTCTTGAAAGAGGGTAGGATGGTCAGGCCGATGTTTTTGGGTGGAGCATGGCTTCTCCTTCCCTGATCCCTCAGGAAAAAACTTTCCCTTGGCAGGCTCGTCAGCCTGCTTTGCTGGTGCTGGCGGATGGCACTTCCTTTGCCGGTTGGTCTTTTGGGGCGCCGGGCACAGCGGTGGGGGAGGTGGTGTTCAACACAGGCATGACCGGCTACCAGGAGGTGATCACCGATCCCAGCTACCGGGGGCAGAT
>NZ_JANSHQ010000640.1:0-1159 GCF_047461715.1 Synechococcus sp. R8-2
TCCCGCTACCGCGAAAGGCAGATGCTTGGGTATCGGGGCACCGGCCAAGAGAGGTTAATCTGGGGATCCGAGGCGATCTCTAATTGCTCTAATTGGCTATTGTCTGGTTATCGGCAGCTCAGCCTTGGAGCTCGGGATGGAACACCCCACCGCCAGCCTTTACTTGGTGGCCACCCCCATCGGCAACCGCGAAGACATCACCCTGCGGGCGCTGCGGGTTTTGCGGGAAGTGGACTGGGTGGCGGCAGAAGATACTCGCCACTCCGGCCAGCTTCTTAAACATTTTCAAATCTCCGCCCGCCTCATCAGCTATCACGAGCACAACGCTGCCCAACGGATCCCGCAACTCCTGAAGTATCTGTCGGCGGGCCAGTCGGTGGCCCTGATCAGCGATGCCGGCACTCCTGCCATCTCCGATCCGGGAGAAGAGTTGGTGCGCGCCTGCATTCAGGCCGGGATCCCGGTGATCCCTGTGCCGGGGCCGGTAGCTGCTGTTGCCGCCTTGACCGCTTCGGGCCTGCCCACAGAACGATTCGTGTTCGAGGGATTTTTGCCGCTTAAACCCAGTCAGCGACAGGCCCGCCTGCAACAGTTGGCCCAAGAAGAGCGCACCGTCGTTCTCTATGAAGCCCCCCATCGCCTGCGCCAAACTCTGCAGGATCTGCTGGATCACTGCGGCCCAGAGCGGCAGATCGTGCTGGCGCGGGAGCTGACCAAGCTGTATGAGTCCTTCTGGCGGGGATCCCTGGCAGCAGCTCTGGAGCACTGCGCCGCCCAGCCGCCGCGGGGGGAGTTCACCCTCTTGCTTGAGGGATATGTGGGTGCCGTTCCCAGCCCTAACCCTGCCAGAGGCGGGACGGAGTCCTTGGATGGGCGGGGAGACAGTGAATCGGAAGCGGAAATTCGTCAAGAAATGGCCCGATTGCTGGCCGAGGGCCTGTCCCGGTCTGCAGCCAGCCGCCGGTTGGCCCAGCGTCTGCAGGGATCCCCCATCTGGACGCGGCGCCGCCTTTACAATCTATCCTTGCAGCTTGAGCCGCTCCCCAGTTCTGTGATTGCTGCGCAACGCTCTGGCGGAAAGGAGTCCTTTCCTGCGTGCGTCAGTTTCCAAGACGACGGCGAGACTGAGTCCTGAGGCGTTCGCGTTAGCGGGACGGAG
>NZ_JANSHQ010000641.1:0-1627 GCF_047461715.1 Synechococcus sp. R8-2
CCCCTCTCCCTCTGGGAGAGGGTGAGGCTTACTCCGGCTGGGGAAACTCCTGCCAAAGGGTGGTGCGTTGGCGCAAGCTGAGGAACTGTCCGCCGCCCAAGATGAGGTGGTCCAAAACCGGGATCTGCAGCAGCTGCCCCGCCTGCAAGAGTTGCCGGGTAAGGGCAAGATCTTCTGGGCTGGGATCCAAGCTGCCGGAAGGGTGGTTGTGGGCCACCAGGATGCGGCTGGCTCCTTGCTTGATGGCGCTGCGGAAGGTTTCCCGCGGATGGGTGAGGGTTTCGGTGGCTGTCCCCCGGGTTACGATCTGCTGGCCAATGAGGCGGTGCTTGATATCTAGGTGCAAAACGGCAAAATGCTCCTGGGTCTCCCACATCAGGTCGCCGCTCAGGGCCATGGCTGCCTGTTCCGGCGACTCGATCACCGTGCGTTCTGGCGGGCGACCCAAAAACACCCGTCGCCCCAGCTCGATGGCGGCCAACACCGTTGCTGCCTTGGCCGGGCCAATGCCTTCAATTTGCAGCAGCTCCCCTGCCTCCACCTGGCGCAGTTGGGCCAAGGGATCCCCTTGGGCTTCCAATTTTTTCAGGAGCAACTGGGCGAGGCCGACTGCCGAGAGCTTGCCTGGCCCCTGGCCAGTGTTGAGCAAGATGGCCAGCAGCTCGGCGTGGGAGAGGTGCCTTGCCCCTTGGCTGAGCAGCCGCTCGCGGGGACGATCTTGGGCAGGAATATCGCTGATGCGCAGCACGTACTGGCTCATCTGGGGCCTAGGGAGGAGAAGAGGTTTTTTTCAACAGCCAAAAGGGACTGCGGCGCTCGACGACCCGCCAAGATCCCAGAATGGCTGCCTGTTCGCCCTCGGGAGCTGTAAGTTCAGCTACAAAGGGATCCCAGGTAACCAGGTAGTCGGGCGCCTGCCCCTGGGCTTGCCAGTCGGCCAGCTCTTCTGGGCTGGCGGCGTAGGGAACCTGCAGCGGGCCATAAAAATAGGGTACAAAAGAGCGAAAGCCGTACAGGCCCACCGTTCCAGAGAGAGCCGGCTGGGCGTTGTTTTCGGAAGTGGCAAACTGCCGGAAAAAGTGGACGGCTCCCCCCTGGGTGTGTTGCAGCAGGCGGGGGAAGACCCAGCACCAGGCCAGTTGGGCGCTCAGTCCCGTGGCCAAGAGCAAAACTGTCCAGCCCCAAGCCCGCCGCCGTCCTCGACTCCAAAGGAGAATTCCCAGCAGCAGGATCGCGGCGGGGACGTAGGTCAACACCGGCCACTCCACCTCAGCCTGCAGGTATCCCAGCACCAAGCTGCTGGAAGAGTCGTCAGGGATGCCGGCAAAGACCCATGCTTGGACTAGCCCAGCGGGGTCCTGGGATCCCAGCCAGGGCAGCAACAGCCACAGGGCCAGCCAAAACAAGCCACTGAGCAGGATCCAGGCACTTTCCCAAAAACTGGGCCCTCTTTTCTCAGCAACCAGGCGCTGCAAGCGCAGGGCAGCAAAGTAGGCCCCAATGGGGTACAGCAGCGAGGTGTAGTGAACCAGCTTGGTTTGCACCAGCAGCGAAAACAGGGCCAGCACCACCCCAAAAGCCACCAACAGCAGAGATTCTGCCCGCCGAGTCAAATCCACCGAGCCCA
>NZ_JANSHQ010000642.1:0-2052 GCF_047461715.1 Synechococcus sp. R8-2
CTCAATCTAGTTTGGAATGACTGTAATTTCAGGAGGGCTTCACCACTGGGATCCCGCGCAGCTTGTGAGTATGGGTCACCAAGCTCTGGACAAAGTGTTGAAAGCGCTGTTGTAGCTTCTCGTCTTTGAGATTGCCTTGCTCGTCAAAAGCGTTCCAAGCCCGACCGATGGCGATCTGCTCGGGGATTACCCAGCCATGCACCCAACGCACAATCAAGCGCATCTGGTTCAGGGTATTGCTGTTGCTCTCGCCGCCCAAAACGCTGATCAACCCGAAGACCTTGCCCTCCAGTTGCTCAAAGCTCAACAGATCCAGGGCATTTTTCAGGCTGCCGCTGATGCCGCCGTGGTATTCCGGGCTGGCTAGGATGATCCCATCCGCCCGCTTCATGGTTGCTCGTAGGACTGCCACATCGGGATAATCCGCATAGGACTCCGAGCCATCCACAAAGGGCAACTTCATCTGCCGCAGATCGAGGATGTGCAACGGGATCCCCAACTTCTCAAACTCGCGCCGCGCCACCTCCAGCGCCTGGTACGTCAGGGAATTGGGCCGCAAGCTGCCCCCGATTGCCACGAAACGAGCCGCAGAGGTTTCAGCCATGGTGGTTTGAGGATTGCCAGTGAGGGCTTGTAGAGGAGACATGGGCCGGACTCCCGAGCAGACATCAGTTACGTTGCAAACAATCATAACTCATACCAACTTCGAGTTGTAAAGATTTCTTTAACTTTTCTGCTCCCCAACCCTAATGCATTCGCCGAAGCGTTGCATAGCGATAACAGCCGGATTCCTATCCAAAACTGGGGATCTGGATACCCTTTAGCAAAGGGATCCAAGGCCAGCGGATCACCTGCAGCAGGTTGGAAAAGTCATCCCGCCAGACGGGATCCCCGGCCTGGGGCAAAAGGGGCTGCCAGGGATCCAGTTCCTGCAGGACTCCAGAGTTTTGGGCCAAAGGGCTCCGCCCTGCTGAGGCGGTCGTCGAAGCGTCGCGCGGCGATAACAGCACCCAGTGGGAAGGGGCCAGCCCCGCCTGGCGTTGCTCAGGGGAGAGATCCCGGTGGTCTTGGTGCCAAGCGTGAAGCTGCAGGGATCCGGCCAGGCCAGCCAACAGCGGGGCCAGGTCGAGGTGGCGGTTGGTGATGTTGAAGAGCAGCCAGCCGTGGGGCTTGAGCTTGCTGAGGTAGAGGGCCAAAGCCTCTTGCGTGAGCAAATGCACCGGCACTGCGTCAGAGCTGAAGGCATCCATCACCATCAGGTCGTAGCTGCCCTCTGGGATCCCCTTGAGGCTGAGCCGGGCATCACCGAGGATGACCTGCACCCGCGCCCGCGTCTGGGCCCACCGGAGATAGGAAAAATAGCGGCTCGCCCAATCGACCACGGTGGGATCCAACTCGAAAAACGTCCACTCATCCCCTGGCTCGGCATAGGCGGCCAACGTGCCGATCCCCAGCCCCAATACGGCAATGGCGGGCATGGGATCCACAGTCTGGGCTCTGAACGCCGCAAACACCTGCCCAACCGGCCCAGACCGAGAAAAATAGGTCAGCGGCTCCAGCGCTTTTTCCGGATCCAAGTTTTGGCTGCCGTGTAGAGTGGTGCCGTGCAGAAGGCTGCGGAAGGATCCCTGCTCAGTTTGGTATTCCACGATCCGGTTGAGGCCGAAGGCGCTGCGCTCGCTGTGGATCACCTGCAGTCCCGGCTGCAGCCAGGGTTGCCCCAGCAGCACAACCAACCCCGCCAGCGCTCCCACCCAACCGACCTTGGCCTGCCAGCCAGGGGCTCCGCTCTGCTGCTGTGAACGGCTCTCCCCTGACACCAACAGCGCCAGCACCGCCCAGCCCAACGCCAAACCCACCCCAGCGCCCACCTGCAGCAACGCCTGCGGTTGAAAGTGCAACAGCAGCAAAGGCAGGAGCAGCCCCAGCCCCAGCCACAGGCCCACCCGCCCCCCCTGCGCCCCCAGCACGGCCAGCGACATCCCCAGCAACAGGGGATATTCCAGCACCGTCTCGAACACCTGCGGTGCCAAGAGGGCAGAGAACATTCCC
>NZ_JANSHQ010000643.1:0-1289 GCF_047461715.1 Synechococcus sp. R8-2
GGGCCGGCAGGCGGGGTTTATGGGGCGGCCTATCTGGGTCGCCTGAGTGGCTACCCCCACTTGCTCAGCTTCGACATGGGGGGAACCAGCACGGATGTGGCCTTGATCCAAGATGGGATCCCCCAGGTTACTCCCGCAGCGGTGGTGTGCGGCTTGCCCGTGCAACAGCCCCAAATTGACATCCACACCGTCAGTGCCGGCGGCGGATCCCTGGCCCATTTGCTGCCCGGCGGTGGGCTCCAGGTGGGGCCAGAGAGTGCCGGATCCAACCCTGGGCCGGCCTGCTACGGTCGGGGGGGAAGGGCTCCGACGGTTACCGATGCCAACCTCTGGCTGGGGTACCTGCCGGATGGCGGGCGGCTGGGCGACTCGGTGCAGCTACGGCGGGGGCTGGCGGAACAGGCTATTGCCACGCTGGCGGATCCCTTGGGCTTGAGCTTGCAGGAAACTGCCGTTGGCATTCGCACCTTGGCGAATGTCGCCATGTCGCGGGCCTTGCGGGTGATCAGCGTGGAGCGGGGTTTGGATCCCGCCGATTTTGCCCTGTTGGCCTTCGGCGGAGCCGGGCCCATGCATGCCTGTGCTTTGGCAGAAGAGCTGGGCATCCGCACGATCTTGATCCCGGCTGCCTGTGGGGTGCTCTCGGCGCTGGGAATGGCTTTGGCAGATCTGCGGCGAGACTATCGGCGGGCCATCCTCCAACCTCTGCGGCAGCTCACGTCCGCTTCAGGGGGATCCCTGCTGGCCCAATGGGCAGAACCCCTGATCCGCCAGGCGAGAGCCGATCTGCAGGAGCCGGCGTTGCACTTCAGCTTGGACTTGCGCTATCGCGGCCAGTCTTTTGAGTTGGGGATCCCAGTGCGGTTGTCGGATCCGATTGCTCATCTGGAACAGCAGTTTCACCAGGCCCACCAACAACGCTATGGATGGCAAGATTCAGCCCAGCCGGTGGAGGCAATTCAGTTGCGTCTACAGGCGGTGCAGGCCCTACCCACCGTGCCTTTGACCGCACCCCCCCCCTTGCCAGGGGATCCCCTCAAGGGTCGGCGAGAGGCATGGTTTGGGGGCAGGATGCGCCTGGTGCCGGTTTACGATCGGCAGCGCATGGATGTGGGGTTTCAACTGCGCGGGCCGGCAATTGTCGAGATGCCGGAGGCAACGGCGGTGATCGAAGCCGGTTGGACAGGTGTCATTGACGAAGTGGGAACCCTAATCTTGAGCTGTGTTCGCGATAGCGGGACAAAGTCCTGGTAAACCACCCGACACTCGCGCTATGCGCAGGGTGCGGG
>NZ_JANSHQ010000644.1:0-684 GCF_047461715.1 Synechococcus sp. R8-2
AGCCGCAAAAGGAAGCCAGCTTCTCGACCACCCGCTCGCTCACCAAGCCGGAATGGGCCAGCAAGCTCTCCAGGCGGTGTTCTTCCTGAGGTGGTAGGGCAGCAATGACCCGACCTTGGTAAAACCAGATCCTGTAGATACCTCTGGGCGCCCAAATACAGAGCTGTCCTGTTTTGCTGCCTCTCTCGATCAGCTGCAACAGATCGGGCAAGGAAAATTCTTGGAGGTCTCCAACTATGGCCATAAGATTTTTTCGAGCCTCTGATTCAGTGGGATAAGTGGAAATCAATGCCTTAGTAACATTTCAGACATCCCCATTCTTGTACATGTACTCTCGGACAACAACCGTGTATCAACGGCTGTGTTCTTTGTAGCTAGGTACTCTGCGCGCCAGCAGTTACACTTACTATCCGGGAAAATCTATCAAGGAATACAATTAGGCAGCACTCGGAAGCCCTTCACAGAAGAGTTTTAGTTTCCTTTGTTTCAGCTTTGTGTTGGATCATGTCGCTTCGTAAGATAGAACTCCTATTTTTGCTTTCTCTGTGAGCGGAAGTTAGAGAAAAGTTATAGACCCTTCCAAGTTCTTTACAAAGCCAGAAGATTGTTTTTTTCCGTTAGGTTTACCTCACTTTTCGCGCATGCCCTTGAGGAGGGTGGCTAATCGACTGACCAGAGAAGGCT
>NZ_JANSHQ010000645.1:0-1327 GCF_047461715.1 Synechococcus sp. R8-2
AGTTTTCAGCGTGACATAGTAGTAGGTTGTTCTGTCTCCATCTTCATCTGTCTCGATTTCGGTTTTGGTTCCAGCCCCTCTCACGTCCTTGTAGAGTTCAGTCGTACTTGGCAAAGGCAGCAACGGCTGGAAAAACACTTCGCAGTTAACCGCAGACTGGTCAACTCGAAAGCAGGTGAAGTGGCGATCGCCTTGGTGCAACCAAAGTAAAGTCAAGACAGATAGAGGAATGAAGGCAACAGATAGAAGAATGAAGGCAAAAAGTAGCCCAAAAGATAAATCCTTGAGAGGCTCTTGGTACACGCGCTTGTTGTGGCTCTCCTCCACGCATATCATAGACTTAACTCCGAGAAAGCCGGATTTGCTCAGGTTATAACTTGCTAGTCTGTTGGTCGTCTGTTTCCGAGAATACGAAGCGTTTGAAAAATTATGAAAAGCAGTAAGTCCTCCGGTTTTCGCTGTGCTGTATTCAACTTCCCCTCTCTCCAACCAGGAGCGGAAATTGAGTGGCTGACTGCACGAGGCGCCGGGAAGAGGTTTTAAATCAAGCAAGTTAAAGGTTTGAGCTGTTGAATGTACGCAAGTGAGTTAGGTTTTTCATGTCTTCCCAGTTTCTTTTGAATGTGATTTAAAACTGTGGATCCAAGTGCGAAAAGTCTGAGGACTTGCCCGCACCTAATTCATGTTCTGAGGTATTATGTTATCTCCAATACCTCTAAAATGTCCTGGCTGCTTTTCGGGATCCCAAGGTCTTTCCCAGAAGCTGTGGGGTGGCATAACAGTGGGATGAGCGCCAAACTAGCGGTGGTGCTCATGTGAGGATTGCAATGGAAGGCAGACCTAGGGCTAGGGTAGGGCGGCCTGTGCCGAAATCTCTGGAGACAAGGCAAAATGGCCGGCAACTTGCTCAACGGCGCCGACGCAGAGGTTCTTGGATCCCTTCACCGCGAAGCTCTAGGCAGTGGGGAACAGCGCTGGGATGGCTCTTGGGGGAGCGGATCCCGACGGCCCGCCAGCTTGACTTTCGCGCCGGCATGACCGGACTGGCTTTGATCATCGCCGTATTTGTAACAGGAGCACGTCTGGTTTATTTGCAACATCAACAGGCACCCCTGTTGCAGCAGCGAGCCGAAGCCCAGCAGCGAGCCCAGCTAAGACCTTTCATTCCTCGTCGCTCAATTGTGGATCGTCATTCTATTGCCAAGCAGCAGGCAGAATTGCTGGCCGTAGATCGCCCCGTCTATACTCTCTGGGCCCATCCCCGCCTCTTTGGCAAACGCACTCCAGAGGAAATTGCCACTGCCCTTGCTCCCCTGTTGCGGCGTCC
>NZ_JANSHQ010000646.1:0-592 GCF_047461715.1 Synechococcus sp. R8-2
GGTCGCCAAAGCTGTTTGGGCTTCAGCAACTCTGGAACGGCGAATGTGGTTAAGCAGGTTGGGAATGGCCACCGCGCAGAGAGTACCGACAATCACAATGACCACAAGCAACTCGATCAATGTCATGCCACGAGGAGCCGCAGTGGCCAGACGAAAGAGGATTCTCCGGAGATACACTTCATGAGGGGAAAACCGACTCATAGCAGTTCCAGTCCCGCTTCGGGAGAAATCAGGCACTTAGCTAAACCCAAAGGAGCTTGCCCCAGTATTCCAGCCTTTCCTTGGTTTCAGGTTACCCTTTGCGGATCCAAAACTTTCCCTGTCAAATCACGCGAACTCCTGAATCCAAAACCCCACTGGCTATCAACTGTAGGTAAATTTTTTGTAAACTGGCTTCAAGTTTTAAGGCCAGATAAATCTGAGTTCACTGTGAACTGTTTTCGCGGCTGTCTATGGGGTGACACTGCCAGTTGCTACTGCCCCAAACTTTTATGTGTTACCCATTTTTGGAACAGCAACAGATGAATTTTTGCCTGTGGCTATCTCAATCCTATGGACGGGAATGTCAGACTTATGGTCATTTCGATTCAAA
>NZ_JANSHQ010000647.1:0-881 GCF_047461715.1 Synechococcus sp. R8-2
AAGCCTCGGAAACACGATTTTTATAGCCTTTTATATCCCTTAATTTGTAACGGGCTGTATCTCAAAAAATATCTTGATTCAACAACTTAGCCAGGCGTTCCAGCCCCTTTTTGACTTGGCGGGAAACGGTAACGGCACTGATCCCTAGCCGCTCTGCCGTTTCTTTTTGCGTGAGGTCATAGAAGAAGACAAATTCCAAAATCTTGCGGGTACGTTCCTCCAGCTGAGCCAAGGCATGTTGTAGGCGAATACGATCTTCTTCAGCCAGTTGAAAACTGCGGTAGCGCTGATCCGGAACGACCTCCCCCAGAGCAACACTGTCTTCCTCAGTTTGAATCGGAGCATCCAGGCTGAGCAAAAGGCTGTTTTGTTGGGCCAGCTCCAGCTCTCGCCATTCCTGCTCCGTCAGTTGCAGGGCTTCCCTCACCTCGGCCTCAGAGGGAGAACGGCCCAACTCTTGCCGCAGACGGGCAATCACCTTCTTGGCTTGTCGTTGCAGGGTCGTCCAGCGGCGTGGGATCCGCATGGTGGGGCTTTTGTCCCGCAGGTAGTGTTGAATTTCTCCGCGAATGTAGGGCAGGGCAAAGGAGCTAAAAGCCAGGCCTCGGCTGATGTCAAAGCGTTCGATAGCTTGAATCAAACCCAAACAGCCAACTTGCACCAGGTCGTCGTACCCCTCATTGCATTGGTTGCGCCAGTGGTGGGCCTCTTTGCGCACCAAGCCCAAGTTCATTTCCACCAGCCGGTTGCGCAGGGCTGGATCGCGATTCTGGTGGTACAGCCGCAACAGTTCGGCAGTTCGGGCTTTAACATCCTCACTAGATGCCATAGATCCACATGCGGCTGGGAATCCGGTCTTGGCCAAAGGCAATGGAGGGGGG
>NZ_JANSHQ010000648.1:0-937 GCF_047461715.1 Synechococcus sp. R8-2
GAATTCCGCGCGTTTTGTTAAATTATGTATCCTTTATGAGAATGTTCGCTCTGACACTGAAATGGCTCCCTTCCAAGCCGCAAAGCCGCGATTGAGGCTGACATCTTTCTTCACGTTGTAAAGCTAGGTCAAGAAACGTTCTCTTTTGTAAAAAACTGCCGCTACGAAAGATAGGGAGCATTGGCCGGGATCCCAGATGGGAAACAGATTGAAAACCGATCTAAGCCTTTTTGCGCGAGGTAAAGCCGATTTACATTTTTTGATTTCATCGCTTCTTGCCTTCGCGGTAGAAAAAGACTGGAAACAAGGCGAGCCAGCTTCTTCTCGTCTGCCAGTTGAGGTTGCCAGCAGCGGCTGAGGCTTCTTGTCCAAGTCCGATCCCGTAGATAGTGGCCTGGCTCTGGGGGCGAGCTTCGCTTGCTCATCTTGGTTCTATCGGCTTCGATCCCGTCGGCGGTTCTGTGAGTTAAACAGCACCTCTCGGCACTGGGGATCCAAGCGGTGTTGCATTCCTGGCCGGCAGGTGCTCTCTTGTCCGCTGCAGGGAATGTGGATTCATAACCTCTTTTACTTTCGCTAGGGAGATTCAAAACCATGAACGATGTATTTGGCAAAGTTGTTGCCCAAGCTGACTCCAAAGGCGCTTTTTTGGGAGAGAACGAGTTTGCCGCTCTCCAGCAGGTAATTGCTGAGGGGAACAAGCGTTTGGATGCTGTGAACCGCCTCACCAGCAATGCCTCCAAGATCGTGACCGATGCCATCCGTCAGTTGTTTGCCGAGGAGCCCAATTTGAACGCTCCCGGTGGCCCTGCCTACCCCAGTCGTAACGTAGCCGCCTGTATGCGGGACATGGACATTATTCTCCGCTACATCACCTACGCAGTGGCAGCCGGAGATGCCAGTGTGCTGAACGAGCGCTGCCTGAACGGCCTGCGGG
>NZ_JANSHQ010000649.1:0-4413 GCF_047461715.1 Synechococcus sp. R8-2
GCCTGCGATCTGGATCCCACTACGGCTGCCCAATTGCTGCAGGCTTGTGATGGAGAGGTGAAAACCGCCATCCTTGTGGCCTTGATGGGGTGCTCTGCTCAGGAAGCTCGTCAGCACTTGCAACAGGCCCAGGGCAACATTCGCCAGGTGCTTGATTCCGTTCTGGCGCAGCGGCGGTGACAATAGTTGAATGGCTTGTCCATGAGCGTTTGCGGCTACCTCTACACGCCTTCCCATGCTCCTTTGCCGGAACAGGAGTTGGCCTGGCTCCAGGGGCGAGGGGCCGATCCCATCCTGCACGATTGGGGATCCCGAACCTATCTGGAGGAGCTGTTCCGGCGCATCACAGCCGGCTGGGTGCAGGAAGTGCTGCTCTTGCGCCTGGCGGATCTGGGGGATCGGGCGGATGAAATTCACGAGCGGCTGCTGCAAATCCAACACTCCGGGATCCGCCTCAGCTTGGTCACCGAATCCGGCCTGCAAACCCCCACCAAGGCTGCCGATTGGATCCCCCTGCTGGCCGAGATCCCCCATCAGTTGCAAAGCCGCCGCCTCTGCTGCAGCCAAGCCCAAAACCGCCTGGCGGGCAAACCCCCCCCTGGCCCTGCCCCCTTTGGCTACCGCCGCGAAGGGGAACGCTACGTGCTGGATCGCCGGCAGGCCAGCATCGTTCAGGATTTTTTCCAGCACTTTCTCCTCTACGGATCCCTGCGGCAGGCGGTGCGCTTCTTGGAGGAAAAACACCACAAGCGGATTTCTGTGGCTACCGGACGCAACTGGCTGCTCAACCCGGTATACCGCGGGGATCTGGCCTATGCCGACGGCACCACCCTGCGGGACACTCACCCGGCCCTTCTCAGCCGCACGGAAGCCGCCCAGATCGATCGCTGGCTCAAACGCAACCAAGGGATCCCTCGCCGCAGCGCCAGTGCTCCCCGCGCTTTGGCCGGCCTGGTTCATTGCTGCGCTTGTGGCAGCCTTCTGCGCATTGTGCAAACCACCCCTCGCAAGGGGAAAAAGAACGGATCCCCCTACCTCTATCTGCGCTGCCAAACCTGTCGCTACAGCCTCCCCTACACCGAAGTCCTGCAGGAGGTGATCCGGCAGGTGTGCGAACAACTGCCCCAACGCGCCCAGACGCTGGATCGACAAGCCCTCACCCAAGTCCGCCAAGAGCTCCAAGCCCAAATCCAGGCCAACGCCGAGCGGCTGCAGCAATTGGAAGAGCTACAGCAATCTGGACTGATGGACGAAGCCTCTCTGGCCCAGCGTCGCTACCAGTTGCGAGCAGAGACGGCCCGCTTGGCCCAAAAGCTGGAGCAACTCCCCCCCGCCAACCTCACCCAGACCATCCAAACCCTCTCCATCCCCCCCTTCTGGCAAGACCTCAGCGAGACCGAACGGCGTGCCTACCTGCGGGAATTCCTGCGCCGTATCGAGGTGGATTCTGCAGGAGCGGTGCGAGTTACGTTTGCCTTTGATCCCTGAGAGCGAAGGGTTCCCCCCACCTTCCCCGGAGAATTGAGATCATTCTTGATTCTTTCTCGACTCAGACCTGCCTCAGCGCCAAGCCAAGAGGACGGGATCAGCGCCATGGCATAGCTGAATCCTTCCCGATTTGGGTGAATTGTCATCTGGAATTGTTTTCTTTTGATCACTGATGAAAGTATATCTAAAACTAAAATCGGGAAAAACATCAAAAATCGACTTGAGAAGCCCTGGGAACTTTCTTAGGACCATTTGCAAGATCTGGGAACTTCTAGCTTTTTGAGGGATCCACCTTTATCCTTCGCAACAGTTCTCAGGGGGCGGATCGGCTGCCGATAATGTCCCTTGTCTGCCCCATGGAGGAACGCGCTGTGAAGTTGGCGGTTTACGGAAAAGGTGGGATCGGCAAATCCACCACCAGTTGCAACATCTCGGTGGCCTTGGCCAGGCGGGGCAAAAAGGTCTTGCAGATTGGCTGTGATCCCAAGCACGATAGCACCTTCACCCTGACCGGCTTTCTCATCCCCACCATCATCGACACTCTGGAAGCCAAGGGCTATCACCACGAAGACATCTACCCAGAAGATGTGATCTACCGCGGCTACGGCGGCGTGGACTGCGTGGAAGCGGGTGGGCCCCCGGCAGGGGCCGGCTGTGGCGGCTATGTGGTGGGGGAAACCGTCAAACTCCTGAAGGAGCTGAATGCCTTCGATGAGTACGACGTCATCCTCTTCGATGTGCTGGGGGATGTGGTGTGCGGCGGTTTTGCGGCTCCCCTCAACTACGCCGACTACTGCCTGATCGTAACCGACAACGGCTTTGATGCCCTGTTTGCCGCCAATCGGATTGCTGCCTCGGTGCGAGAAAAGGCCAAAACCCGCAAGCTGCGGTTGGCCGGGCTGATCGGCAATCGCACCAGTAAGCGGGATCTGATTGACAAATACGTCTCGGCAGTTCCCATGCCGGTTATCGAGGTGCTTCCCCTCATTGAAGATATTCGCGTCTCGCGGGTCAAGGGCAAAACCCTCTTCGAGATGGCGGAAACCGATCCCAGCCTGGAGCCTGTCTGCCAGTACTACCTGAACATCGCCGATGAGCTGCTGGCCCGTCCGGAAGGGATCGTGCCCCAACCTGCCGAGGATCGGGAGCTGTTTGCTTTGCTCTCCGACTTTTACAACACTCCAGCCCGCCAACTGGCCTTGGTGTAAGGGATCCCCTGCCGGCTTGGGCAGTGTGTCCAAAGATGAAGCCACTGTTTCGGAAAACCGTCGCAAACCTTATCAATTTGTTGTCCGATCCGCTTTCCACTCCAAGATGGATCCTGCAGGGATCCCTGGGGATCCCGCTTTGGGAAGGAAATGGCACAGGAGTTGGATATGCAAGGACAAGAGCAACCCACCGTCGTGATTACCGGAGCTTCCTCGGGTGTTGGCCTATACTCAGCTTTGGCCTTGGCCAAGCGCGGCTGGCACGTGGTGATGGCCTGTCGGGATCTGGACAAAGCCTACCGGGTGGCCCAACAAGTGGGGATCCCCCAGGGCAGCTATACCCTGATGCAGATCGACCTAGCCAGCTTGGCCAGCGTGCGGCGGTTTGTCGAGCAGTTCCGCAACTGGGGCCGTTCCTTGGACGCCTTGGTCTGCAATGCCGCCATCTACATGCCCCTGCTCAAGCAGCCCCTGCGCAGCCCGGAAGGATATGAGCTGACCATGGCCACCAACCATCTGGGGCATTTCTTGCTCTGCCACTTGATGCTGGAGGATCTGAAACGCTCCACCTATCCGGATCGGCGGCTGGTGATCTTGGGCACGGTTACCCACAATCCCAAAGAGCTGGGGGGTAAGATCCCACCCCAACCCCACCTGGGGGATCTGCGGGGGTTTGCCCAGGGCTTCAAGGATCCCATCAGCATGGCGGACGGCGGCAAATTTGAACCGGTGAAAGCCTACAAAGACAGCAAAGTCTGCAATATCCTCACCATGCGCGAGCTGCACCGCCGCTTCCACGAAAGCACTGGCATCACCTTCCTCTCCCTCTATCCGGGGTGTGTAGCCACCACGGCTCTGTTCCGCCATCACTATCCCCTGTTTCAAAAACTTTTCCCCTGGTTTCAAAAAAACATCACGGGCGGATTTGTTTCTCAGGAATTGGCCGGAGAGCGGGTGGCCCAAGTGGTGGCCGATCCCGAGTTTCGTCGGTCGGGGTTCTACTGGAGCTGGGGCAACCGGCAACGCAAGAATGCCAAGCCCTTTAACCAAGAAGTCTCTGACGAGGCGGCGGACGATGCCAAGGCCAAACTGCTTTGGGATCTCAGCGAAAAATTGGTGGGTGTGCCCCAGTTGGTAGCCCTCTAGTTGGCAACGTTCCCTTCTTTATATGTTTTTAGGAGACGAGCATGAATGCTGCTTTGGATAGTGCCAATGCCCTTAACTTTCAGTGCGAAACCGGCAACTACCATACCTTTTGCCCGATTAGTTGTGTAGCTTGGCTTTATCAAAAAATTGAAGACAGCTTCTTTTTGGTCATCGGCACCAAAACCTGTGGCTACTTTCTGCAAAACGCCATGGGGGTGATGATCTTTGCCGAGCCCCGCTATGCCATGGCGGAGCTGGAAGAGGGGGATATTAGCGCCAAGCTCAACGACTATGAGGAGCTGAAGCGGCTGTGCCTGCAAATTCAACGAGATCGCAATCCCAGCGTGATTGTTTGGATCGGCACCTGCACCACCGAGATCATCAAAATGGATCTGGAGGGCCTAGCCCAGAAGCTGGAAGGGGAGATTGGGATCCCGATTGTGGTGGCCCGGGCCAATGGCCTCGACTACGCCTTTACCCAAGGGGAAGATACGGTTTTGGCCTCGATGGCTCAGCGCTGCCCAGAGCAGGTGCGGACAGAGGAGCAGGAAACCCGCGGGGGTCTCCAGGC
>NZ_JANSHQ010000650.1:0-962 GCF_047461715.1 Synechococcus sp. R8-2
CCAGCGGTGCGGAGCACTTTCGTCGCCATGACTGAGGCTGTCTCTACTGCCGATTCTGCCTTGCTGACCGTACAAGGGCTGCGGGTTTTCTTGCCCAGCCGTGCAGCTGGCGAGCCCTCGGGATCCCCGGTGGTGGACGGGCTGTCTTTCCAGATCGGGATCGGCCAGACCTTAGGCCTGGTGGGGGAGTCGGGATCCGGCAAAACCATGACCGCCCTGACGCTGATTGATCTGCTGCCCAGCTCGGCCCGGGTGGAGGGCAAAATCCTCTTCAAGGGCCCCAACGGAACGGTGGACTGGCTGCAGTTGGATCCCCGGCAACGGCGGCGCTATCGCGGATCCCAGATCGCCATGATTTTCCAGGAGCCGAGCACCGCCCTCAACCCCCTCTACACCTGTGGCCAGCAGTTACAGGAAACCTTGAGGGCCAACACCTCCCTGAGCCCGGCGGAGATCCGCGCCCAAGCCATTCGCCTGTTTGAGGAGGTGCAGCTTTCTCCCCAGATGCTGGAGCGCTACCCTCATCAGCTCTCCGGCGGCCAAATCCAGCGGGCGGCCATCGCCTGTGCCATCGCCTCCAATCCCCAACTGTTGATTGCCGATGAGCCGACCACCGCTCTGGATGTCACGGTGCAAGCGGAAATCCTGCGCCTGCTCTGGGAGCTGCAGCAGCACCGGCAGATGGCCATCCTCTTCATCACCCACGATCTCAATTTGGTGGCCGAACTGGCAGATCAGGTGGTGGTGATGCGCCGGGGCCAAGCTGTGGAACAGGGATCGGTGGAGCAGATCTTTCGGGATCCCCAGCATCCCTACACCCGCGGCCTGTTGGCCTGTCGCCCGGTGTTGGAGCGGCGGTTGCGGCGGTTGCCCACCGTCCAGGATTTTCTGGAAAAAGGGGGATCCCCAGAGGAGCAGTGGCAGCAGGTGGAGATCCCGGCTGCCGTTCGCGTAAGCGGGAC
>NZ_JANSHQ010000651.1:0-1723 GCF_047461715.1 Synechococcus sp. R8-2
GCAAGGCGGGCTTTCTCGGCTTCCGGCCCCATGAAGGCAAAGTTTTCCGGTAGCGTCACCAGCTCGCACCCCTGGCGCGCCGCAAAGTCGATCCACTCTTCCGCCTGCTGCAAGTTGCTGGCCAGATCGGGAATGCTGGTCATTTGAATGGCGGCTGCCAGATAAGAGCGCATAGACGGAAACTCCAAAGGATGCTAAAGGGGATCCGACAGGCTCAGCCGACCAGATGCCACCAGCCCAAGGCAGGCCCCACAAATCGGATCACAACCCAAACAATCGCCAGCAGAATAATGCCTGCCCAAGCACCACGGGTTGTCCAATTGTAGATCGCGCGAGCTTGCCCTTTGGTGAGGGGAATGTCTTTGAGGTTGGGAAACACCAGCTCTTGGTCGGGATCTTGGCTGGTGCGGGTTTTACGGCGCTTTGCTTCGCCCATGGGGTAGCCTCCGAGTTCTTCGCCGGGTGGCGACTTTTATCTTAAGGTTTTCTGTCTGGGTCACAAGACTGGGTGGATATCAATCTGCATAATAATCGCCTATTTACGCCATCAGGCCACGCCAATCCATGGGCCTGCCGATGCTTTCCCTAGCCGGAAATCCACAAGGGGGATCCTTCGTGCTCTTGGGGACGATTGCCATCCTCTTCGGTAATGGCCACAGCCCGCACCCATTCTGTAGATTCAAACACCGGCGGTAGGCGCAGCTCCTGTTGGCGATTTCCTGTTTCATCCACCGGAAAAGCTGCCACGAGAACGGCCCCCGCCCTATCGGTGGTAAAGGGCGCCTCCGGTTCCAGCACCACCCACAGGGCATAGACCCGGCCTTCCGGCAAAGGCGGCAACCCTTGGGCCACCAATCGCCCTTGCAAGCGCTGGGGATCCACCTCAAGCTTGACCGAGCCGGCCAGGTTCTCCTCAGTCGGCTGCAATTCATAGGTCAACACCTCGCCAGGGATCCCTTGAGTCTGGGCTAGCTGCAGCCTGCGCCACAGGTAGAGGTTCCCCAGCCCCAAAGCGACGATCAAGCCTGCGGCCACTGCCCCCAAGCCCCGCTGCCAGAGACGGGATCCCTTGGCAATCCAGGCGGGGGTGCGCATCGGTTGGGCTGCCTGCTCCGCATGTGCCTGCAACAGAGAAGCCCGCAGGGCGGGGGGAGGTTGCTTTTCCTCCACGCCGTAGGCTGTCTCCAATGCCTGTTGCAACGCTTGCAGTTCTCGGTGCAGCTCCGGGCGCAGCTTGAGCAAGGCTTCCAGCCGGTCGGCCTCTTCCGGGGAGAGATCCCCCAGCACATAGCCTGCCAGCCACAGTTGCAGTTCTTCGGGAGACACAGATTCGGCTTTCATGAGGGGCCTCCCAACAACTCGCGCGGCCGCAGCAGAGCCCGCCGAGCTCTGGCTTTGACCGTTCCCAAAGGCAGATCCAGTTGCTTGGCAATTTCCGTTTGGCTCATGCCTTCGTAATAGGCCATCTTTAAGACTTGCCGTTGACTTTCGGACAACTCGGCCAAGGCCGTTTGCACCTCGGCCACCCGTTCCGCTTGGGCCAACTGCTCCAAGGTGGGATCCGCAGCAGGACTACCCTGCAATTCCACTCTGCCCTGTTCCAGGGAGCGCTGTCGATTCCGCCAAGAGCGCAGCCGATCCAAACAGCGAGAGCGAGCCAAGATGCTCAGGTAGGTGCGCAGGGATCCCCGTCTGGGATCAAAGGAGCATGACTCTAGTCAAT
>NZ_JANSHQ010000652.1:0-558 GCF_047461715.1 Synechococcus sp. R8-2
GTGGCCACACCTCCAGTTTGCAGGATACTACGAAGATTGAGGTGCAAATCTCTACTCGGCAGAGCCAGGGATCCCTGCCCATTCGGGTTGAACAGGCCGCTGCCAGCGTTCCCACCAGGCCAGCACAGACTCAGGTGGGTGGCTGTCGTGGCTGCCGTTGGCATTGGCGGGGAGGGGGGGAGAGGGAGGTGGGGCCGGCGGTGTCAGCCAACTGACAGGCGCGGGGATCAGACAACTGGGGTGGAGAGGGCGTAGATCGCGGTAGTGGCTGCTGCGAATGGCCAGGATCTCCTGCTGAATGATGTCTGGGGGTTCTCCCAACTCCAGCAACACATGGCTGCACAGCCCCAGGCTGGCCTCAAATTCGGGGTGGACGACTTCTCTGGCCCCCAACTGATAGAGCTGTTCGATGTCTTCCTTGTCGGTAGCTCGCACCACCACATCCAATCGCGGCGCCAACTCCAGAGCTCGTTTCAGGCAGAGGCGGATGCTCATGCGATCCGGCAGGGCAATGACCAGAGCGCGGGCCTGGGGCAGGCAAGCTTTCTCCAGCACCAA
>NZ_JANSHQ010000653.1:0-1322 GCF_047461715.1 Synechococcus sp. R8-2
TTCTCAACCGGCAACCCCTCCCACTCCCTCTGAGTCTGCCGCGGCCAAAGCCAGCGGCTCGGAGCCCAGTCCTGTGGCCAAGCGCCCAATCGTACTCTCGCCCCCTCAACGAGCTACCTCCGGGACAAAACCGCCGGCAGAGCGGCCTGAACCGCCGCAAAAAGCTCCCGAGCCCAGTCGCCCCAGCCCCTCAGAAGCACCATCCCCCAGCCACGCCCGCGTTCCTCAGCCTGCGGAAGAAAAAGCTCCTTCTCCTCCACCTGCGCAGCGCCCCCGTCCACAACTGGTGAGCGCACCCGTTCGCCCTGGCACGCGCTCCCCGGCAACCAAAGAAGACAGTGTCAGCAGCAGCAAAGTCGGTGAAGCTCCTCGTCCGCAGCGGCGGATGGAATTGGTGGGGCCCCCTACCCGTCCTGTGGCCAAGCCGGCTCCCCCTGACCCAGATGCTGCCTCTCCCTTGCCAGAAAGAATCCCTGGGGAACGTCCCAGCCCAGTGTTGGCGGAGGCTCCCGTAAGACCTACCCCACCCAAGGTCAAGCGCAAAACGGAAGAAGAAGAGGACGACGAGCTACAAGCTCTCAGTCGGCGGGCTGCCCGCGTCCAAGCCAAACGCAAACGCAGTCGGAGACGGGGGGAAGGAGATGGAGATGGTTTGGATTTGGATCCCATGACCATCATTTCAGCGGTCAAGCAGGCTGAGCTGAACGCCCTCAAGCCCTTGGCTCGCCCCACCGCCAAGCCTCCTTCCTATCGCCCACCCGCGGCAACGGCTGCTCCCCCTGCCCGCCCCCGCCCTGCTGCCCGTTTGCAGCAGCAACCTACCTCCGCTGAGGCTGGTGCTGCCGATCGCGCTAGCGGGACAGAGCCCTTGCCCGAAGAGAAGGTGTTGCTCTTGGATGGCAGCCTCACCGTTCAGGAATTGGCCCATCGCCTGCGCGTGGCCGAAACTGAGATCATCAAAACCCTCTTTTTCAAGGGGGTGATGGTGACCATCAACCAGGTCTTGGATGAGTCGCTGGCCGAGTCGGTGGCCAAAGAGTTGGGCTACGAGATTCGCCGGCCCAAGGCAGAACCCGAGGCTAAAAAAACCGAAATGCTGGACGTGGAGGACATCGACCATCTGGTCTCGCGTCCGCCGGTGGTAACCATCATGGGCCACGTGGACCACGGCAAAACCACTCTCCTCGATGCCATCCGCGACACCAAAGTGGCGCAGGGAGAGGCTGGCGGGATCACCCAGCGCATCGGTGCCTACCATGTGGATGTGAACTTTGAAGGCCAGAAGCGGCGCATCGTTTTCCTGGATACTCCTGGCCACCAGG
>NZ_JANSHQ010000654.1:0-3663 GCF_047461715.1 Synechococcus sp. R8-2
GTGCGGGAGTATGTCACTTAAACCAGAAGCAGATCTCAGCTTTTGCCCAGCTTCAGCATCTGATCCACCACCCCTAGGGTTTCTTCGTAGAGGTAGTCGGGGCCAAGCCGCTGCAACTCGGCAGCCAGCAGGGTGTCGAGGGAATCCTGCTCCAGGGGAGCCACCTGGCGAACCACACATCTCTGAGCACCCCCCATGGCTTCCATGCGCATACACCCTGTGGTTTCGGAGCACAGCACGGTACAGGCGTCGGCTTCTTGGTTGCTGGAGGTGAGGCGCAGCCCGATGAGATCCCCCGGCCGGCTGATTTCCGAGGCCAAGGGCACAGCCGCCAGTTCTGCCATCACCTCGCCGCCCCTTTGGGTTTGCAAGCGGATGCGGTCGATCTGGTAATCGTGCTCCTGAGCCTGAACCCGCTCTGTGGGAGTCCACCCCAGGCGACCGGCCAGCCAGCCCAGGAAAAGGAACGCCTGGCAGGGATTGCCGGCTTTGTAGTCGAGGTTCACGCGATCTACGAGGTAGAGGGACTCTCGCCGGTCGGGAGGGTCAAAGGCTTGGGCGGTGAGTTCCTGCCAAGGCAGCAGCCGCCGCCAGTTGAGATCCCCACAGTGGCGCCCCTCACCCACCAAGAGGTGGATTTCCTGCAGATCTTCTTCTGGATTGACAAAGCCCCGTGAATCGACGATGACCCGGTTGCTCAGAGCCACCAATTTTTGAAACAGCAAGCTGTTCAAATCCAGATCCCCTTGCCACCACAAAAAGGTGGGCAAGTTGGGGATCAGCAGCGAGGCAACGGTGCTGCAGGCCCGCACAAAGGCCGATTCGGGCGCTTTCAGGGTGATGTATTCGCAACAGACCAACGAGCTGCGCTGCTCACGGGTCACCGGACAGTAGGCGGCCACCTGGGCCTCGATGGCGTCGTCTGCAGATCCCTCTCGTTTGGCGCGCAGGTCAATGACGCGACAGGGGTTCTGGGTGGCGATGGCTTCGACGGTGGGGGAAGGCAGCAACAGCGCATCGTCCAGAGATTCGTACACCACCAGGGTAAAGGTGGCAGCGCGGGCGGCAACGCTCTCTCCTTTGGAAGACCAGATCTTGTTCAGCTCCTGCTCAATATCTTCGATGGAGACATCTTTCGGGGTTTGTAGGGGCAGGACGGCAGCAGATTGATCCATAGTCTCCTCCTGGAGTGGACTCTTGCTCGATTCTAGGCAGGGGGGTCGGCTGGCCGGGAAGGGCTTAAGGCCAGGTACAGATTGACCAACTCAAGCCTGCTCTCCGCACTTGCTCCAGGAAACTCGAGGCTCAAGCAGGCCGAGGCTGGATGTTCAGCTCCAAGGGGCAGGCGGGATCCCCTGTCAACAGGACTCCGCGGCCATTGGCGTGTAGGTGCCGCACAATCCAGTACAGGGTTTCTATGCGCTCCGGGCAGCCCAGTTTCTCTGCCAGTTGGGGCAAAGTCAGGGATCCCTGCTGCTCCTGCACCGTCTCTAGCACCCGCCGTTGCAGCTCCAAGACGGCGCTGGCGGCTTTTTTGCCTGCTTCCACCCCCGGTTGATGGTAGGCGTTGATCTGGATTAGGGAGGCATAGAGGCCCACGGCTCGTTCGTAGAGGGCAATCAAGGCCCCCACCGAGCGGGCATCCACCCGTGGCAGCGTTACGGTAATGGAGTCGCGACCGTTTTCGTAGAGGGCCTGGCGGGTACCCTGCAGCAGGCCGCTCAGGTAGTCACCACTGGTCACCTGCGGCTCCACGAAGGGGGAAGGGATCCCAGGCTCCCGATCCTGAAGCACCTCGATGAAGGTGACAAAGAAGTTGTTCAAGCCATCCCGCAACTGCTGGACGTAAGCATGTTGGTCGGTGGTGCCCTTGTTGCCGTAAACGGCGATGCCCTGCTCCACGCGGTTGCCGTTTAGATCGTGGGATTTGCCCAGGGATTCCATCACCAACTGTTGTAAGTAACGGCTAAACAGCAGCAGGCGATCCTTGTAGGGCAAAACCACCATGTCCTTGCGCCCTTGCCCTTGACCGACGATGTACCAGGCCATGGCCAGCAGAGCGGCGGGATTGCGCTCCAGGTG
Source organism: Synechococcus sp. R8-2 (assembly GCF_047461715.1). Classification (NCBI taxonomy): domain Bacteria; kingdom Bacillati; phylum Cyanobacteriota; class Cyanophyceae; order Synechococcales; family Synechococcaceae; genus Synechococcus; species Synechococcus sp. R8-2. The sequence goes on from NZ_JANSHQ010000654.1 coordinate 2,083, forward strand.
GGGCAGGCGGGTGGCCTCATCCATGGTGGCTGCCCCGGCCAGCAAAGCCCGGATATCAATGCCCTGCAACGCTGCCGGCAACAGGCCCACCGGGGACGTTTCGGAGGTGCGCCCCCCCACCCAGTCGAAGATGGGGAAGACCTCCAACCACCCCTCCTGCCGCGCCTGCTGCTCCAATTGGCTGCCGGGGCCGGTGATGGCCACCGCATGGGCAGAAAAAGGGATCCCGGCTTTTTGGTAGGCCAGCTTCACCTCCACCAAGCCATTGCGGGGCTCTGGGGTGCCGCCGGATTTGGAGGTGGTGATCACCAGGGTTTGCCCCAGTTGGTCTGCCAGCCGCCCCAGCACCCGGTCAAACCCGTCGGGATCCGTGTTGTCGATGAAGTGGATGTTCAGGGGGGGGTGCAGCGGAGCCAGGGCCTCCGCCACAAATTGCGGCCCCAGAGCTGAGCCGCCAATGCCGATGCAGAGCAGCTCGGTGAACCGTCCCCCCCCGCTGGCCGGGATGGTTCCGCGATGGATCTTTTCGGCAAAGGTTTCCACTCGCTCAATGGAATCCTGAATGGCCTGCCGGATTTCAGGGGTGGGAGCCAGCTCGGGCGCCCGCAGCCAATAGTGGCCCACCTGGCGGCCTTCGTCGGGGTTGGCAATGGCCCCGGCTTCCAAAGCCTGCATATCGGCAAAAGCCTGGGCAAAGCGAGGCCGTAGCGCTTCCACCTGAGGGGGAGTGAAACGGATGCGGCTGATATCGACGAAAATCTCCAGGCCGGGATGGTAGTAAAGCCAATCGCAGTAGCGCTGCCAGAGTTGGAGGCTGTCCATGGGATCCCTTTTGCCGAAATCCCTAACCAGCTTACCAAACTCTTTCTTACTCCCAGCCGAGGGTCGTGCGCTCCAGCCAGGACTGATCCAAACTGATGAGTGCCTCTTTGACCCCCACACCGGTCTCAGGGTGACGCCAGTCGGGAGCGATCTCCCCCAAGGGAGCTAAGACAAAAGCACGTTCCATCATGCGGGGGTGGGGCAACGTCAGCTCAGGGCTGTTCAGGATGCGGCTGCCCATGGCCAGCAGATCCAAATCCAGGGTTCTGGCCTCCCAGCGGATGCGCCGCACCCGTCCTGCCTCCTGCTCGATGGCCAGCAGCGCCCTTAGTAACTCCAGGGGAGACTGGTAAGGGGGGAAGGGATCCAAGGCCACCACTGCATTGAGGTAATCAGGCTGTCCGGGTGGCCCCCCTTGGGCTGGGCTGCGGTAGAGACTGGAACGGGCCGCCACCTCTCCCAGCTGGGGCAGCTTCTGCACAGCCAAGCGCAACTGCTGCAGCGGATCCCCCAAGTTGCTTCCCAGGGCAATGTAGGCCAGGTCGGGATTCATACAGATCGGCGACGGTCGATCTCTACGTAAACATCATCGAACAGCCCCGGCAGGGGAGCTTGGGGCTTGTGAACCCGCACGGTCAGGGCCTCCAGCTGGGGATAGCTCTGCCACAGCCGCTCTGCAATCTGGTCTGCCAAGGTCTCGATCAAGCGGCGGCGCTGGCCGGTCACCTCTTGCCGCACCATCTCATACACTTGGGCATA
>NZ_JANSHQ010000655.1:0-2333 GCF_047461715.1 Synechococcus sp. R8-2
CCGGCCCGCTGGCGCGAACGGTGAGTCCACCCTCTCTTCTGGCCGAGAAAGCGGGCAGCCACGATCATAGGAGAATTTCTCTCCAGAGACTCTCAAAGCAGCTAGTCTAGGCAATGATTTTGAATAAATCAGAGCCCATGATGAACACCGCCGAAGCCCTTCAGATTCTCAACCTTCCGCCGGACGCAACCGAGCGGCAGATCCGGGGGCGACTGTTTCAGGAATACCAAACCCTCAGTACTGCCCTCGCAGAACTGGAGGACGAGCGACAAAGACCCTTGCTAGAGGCGCAACTGGCGCGGCTGAATGAGGCGCGGGATGTATTGCTTAGCGGGGGATCCCAGGCTGAGAAGGGTTTGTCTTGGGTCAGCCCAGAGGACTTGCCCCCCCAGGTGATTGTGCTGCTTTACCAAGCCAATGGGCAGGAGGGAATCTGCACGCGCCAGGTTGGGGGTCAAGATATCGTCATTGCTTTCGAGAGCTCGTTTGCGGCAAGAAAATATGCGCAGCGGTTGGCTCAACAGGGACTGCCCAAGCCCGTGGCAGAACGCTTTGACACGCAGGAGATCGTCGATTTTTGCCGCAGCGGAGGGTATGGGTTGATGGTGGTTCCGGCCAGCGAAACGCTGGAGCCCCTACAAGAAAGCACGGAAGCTGCCCGTGATTGGCAGGGCAGGTCTTGATGCCGTTTGGCCTCGATCCACTTGCGTTAAGGGTGCCCTCGATGATTAGTGTGGAACCGATCTCTGTGGACGAGTTTCGCCAGCTCATGGCCGCCGATCTGGACGCTTGCTGCGAGGCCTTTGATTTGCGGGCGGAGTACCTGCGTCTGCAGCAACAGCGGCTACGCTCCTGGGGCATACTGGCCTTTGGTTTGATAGCAATAGCCTTGGTCATCTTCTTGGGGATGCGGGATCCCGGCTCTTGGGTGTCCTATACCGCGGCTGCCGGGATCCTACTGCTGCTCCTGTTGGGGATCCTGAGAGCCAACTTGCGCTTGGGAAAAAGCCTGCATCGCATCCGGCAGCGTTGGCAGGAAGCCCACCTGCTCAACAGCACCCCTGAGATGATGAAGTTTGCCACCGATCTGGCCCGCAAAGTAAAAGACTACAACCACTGGGTCAACGAGCTCCAACAATCCCTGCAGGGGGGGCAGCATTGGCGGGATTTTCGGCAACTCAGCGAGGCCGAGCAGAAGTACATCCAATCGCTGTTTTTGCAGGTGCGGGCCCAACTGGTGATGGCCCTACAGGTGTGCCGAGCTTTGATCGAGGATCCACAAGCCTCTGTGGCTCAGTATCTCAACCAAATGGTTGCCCGGGATCAGCAACTGCTGGAGCAGTTTACCGCCAAAAACCTGACCGCCAACCGCTACGTGACCTTGGCTCGCCAGCTATCTGTGCTGGAGGAAGATTTGCAAGCCCAGCTCAGAGCCTTGGGATCCCGATGATACCCTGTTGGAGGTGTCCAGCAGCGTACTCATGGGCAGTAGAGGCACTCGAAAATTGTACGGCCTGTTGCTTGCCGGCGGACTGGGCTTGCTGGGATGCGGGGATCCGAATGTACCCCTGACCCAACCCCCTCCCGATGCTTTTCGGGTTAGCACCCCACGGCCACCGCGCCTGGATCTCTATCCCACCCCACCACCCACGCCAACTCCTACCCCGACACCACCCCCCAGCTTGCTGGAGATCACGGCCCGTTGGTTGGGGATCCCTTGGCCTCCCCAGCGGCAAGAAACCAGCCCAGTGAGGTTGAGCGCCCGTTTCCTGGAGATCCCACTACCCCCGAAGCCGCGCCGCTCCGCCAGCCCCTCGCCTCAGCCTTCCCCCAGCCCAGAGAGTGAGGAGAGAAGGCAACAAGGCCGGGAAACCTAGTCCGCACCGCTGGCCTCTGGGGATTTAGGCGCCTACGGTCGCCGGCTCCGTTTCTCGAACGCGCAGCTTTTCACAGGGGATGGTATCCGCCAGAATAGAGCTGGCCATCATACCCGTGTGAATCTCCAGTTTGGCTCCGGGCACCGCCTCAAACAGCAGCCGCTGGCCTGGAAAGACCACCCGCTCAAAGTACCAGTTTTCGATATTCGTGATGCGAACCACCTGAATAGAGCTGGTCGCGTTGATGTAGCTACAGGTTATTCGCTCTGCTCGTTTTTTATCGGGGATTGCATCGAGTGTTTGCATAATTCAGATTACCAGCCCACTTTGCTCAGCCTATCATCTACCCTAACACCGCCTGGGGATCACTGCGGTAGTCTGCGATACGGCGATCCCAACTGGCAGAAATCAATCCTGGAAAAACATAGTCATTCATAGTCATTCCAAACTAGATTG
>NZ_JANSHQ010000656.1:0-2387 GCF_047461715.1 Synechococcus sp. R8-2
CCCAGGCTTTCCGCCAATTTTTTCGCCCGCGGGGAAGCCACGACCCGCTGGGATCCGGCGCCATCCGATCCATTTGGCAGTGTAGAGGTGGGGGTTGCCGCAGGGGCAGGACTTGTCGGCTGAGCTGCAGAGGCGCGGTCTGCGCTAGGTGGAGCCGCAGGGGTAACGCCAGCAGCGAGGGCTTTGGCTTTTTCCTGAGCTTGGGCCACTTCTGCCTCGCTTTCGGCAATCAGGGCGATGGGCGCGCCCACCGGGGCCGATGCTCCTGCCGGAATGAGGATGCTGGCCAGGATGCCGCTGTGGAAGGACTCCACGTCCATGTCCGCTTTGTCCGACTCCACCACCAGGATGTTTTCTCCTTTCTCCACGCGGTCGCCGGGGTTCTTAAGCCAGGTGACGATCTTGCCCGTTTCCATGGTGGAGCTGAGGGCCGGCATGGAGAGTTCGTGGATCATCGATGGGGATGGGAACACAGCAGAAGAGATTGTAACTCAGGAGACGGGATCCCCGCGCACGTCCCTGGGCCGGCTTTGGGCTCACCGGGCGCCAGCCGCTTCTGCTTCGGCCACCACCAGCAGGGTTTTCAACAGGGAATCGGGGTTGAGGCTGATGGAATCGATCCCTGCTTGCACCAGGAAGCGGGCAAATTCAGGGTAGTCGCTGGGAGCCTGGCCACAGATGCCGATCTTGCGCCCGTGGCTTTTCACCGTCTGGATTACCTGGGCGATCATCCGCCTGACGGCCTCGTGGCGCTCGTCAAAAAGGTGGGCCACCAGGGCTGAGTCGCGATCCAGGCCCAGAGTGAGCTGGGTGAGGTCGTTGGAGCCGATGGAGAAGCCGTCGAAGATCTGGCAAAACGCGTCGGCCAGGATGACGTTGCTGGGCAATTCACACATCACGTACACCTGCAGACCGTTTTCTCCCCGCACCAGGCCATGGCGGGCCATCTCTTCCAGCACCTTGTGCCCCTCTTCCGGCGTGCGGCAGAAGGGGATCATCAAGATCACGTTGGTCAGGCCCATCTCATCCCGCACCCGTTTCATGGCCCGACACTCCAAGGCAAAGCCCTCACGGTAGCGGGGATCCGTGTAGCGGGAGGCCCCCCGCCAGCCAATCATGGGGTTTTCCTCGTGGGGTTCGTAGCGGGATCCCCCCAGCAGGTGGGCATACTCGTTGCTCTTGAAATCCGACAGCCGCACGATCACCGGCTTGGGGTAAAAGGCGGCAGCAATGGTGGCCACCCCCTGGGCCAGCTTGTCCACAAAGTACTCCGGCTTGTCGGCATACTGGGCGGTCAGCTCTGCCAGGCGCGGCTCCTCTTTCACCGCCTGCTCGTAGTTGAGCAAAGCCAGCGGGTGGACCTGAATGTGGTTGGCAATGATGAACTCCAGCCGCGCCAGCCCCACGCCATCGCAAGGGATCCCGCTGAGGCCGAAGGCTTTTTCTGGGTTGCCCACATTCATCATCAGCTGGGTGCGGGGACGGGGCAGCTCCTCCAGCGGGATCTCCGTCACCTCATAGGGCAACAGGCCCGGGTAGACCCGCCCTTCTTCCCCTTCAGCGCAGGAGACGGTGATGGGATCGCCAGAGTGCAGCACCTGCGTGGCGTTGCCGCAGCCCACAATGGCCGGGATCCCCAGCTCGCGGGCGATGATGGCCGCATGGCAAGTTCTGCCCCCCTGGTTGGTGACGATGGCGCTGGCCTTTTTCATGATTGGCTCCCAGTCGGGATCCGTTTTTTCGGTCACCAGCACCTCGCCGGCCTGAAACTGATCCGAGCGGCGCACATCCAAAATGACGCGGGCTGTGCCCTGGCCGATGGCCTCGCCTACGGCCCGTCCCCGCACCAGAGGCTCGGGCTGCGCCCCAGGCTGGGTGAAGCGATAGGTGGTCAGCTGGTTGGCCCCTTTTTGCGACTGCACCGTTTCGGGGCGGGCCTGGACGATAAACAGCTCGCCGGTGATCCCATCTTTGGCCCACTCGATGTCCATGGGGGTGAAGCGGCCCCGCTGTGCCGAGTAGTGCTCCTCGATCAAGCAGGCCCACTGGGCCAATTTGAGGATTTCCTCATCCCTGAGGGCATATTGCTTGCGCAGGCTTTCGGGGACGGCCACGTTTTTGGTGGAACGGGATCCCCCCTCGTCGTAGACCAGCTTCAGGGCCTTGCTGCCCAGCTTGCGGGAGAGGATGGGGCGCAGTCCCTGCTTGAGGGTGGGTTTGAAGACCACGTACTCATCGGGGTTGACGATCCCTTGCACCACGTTTTCCCCCAGACCGTAGGCGGCGGTGATCAGCACCGCATCTTTAAAGCCGGTTTCCGGGTCGATGGAGAACATCACCCCCGAGCAAGCCAGATCCGAGCGCACCATCTTCTGCACCCCCACCGA
>NZ_JANSHQ010000657.1:0-642 GCF_047461715.1 Synechococcus sp. R8-2
GTCCATGCCATCCTTGACTTTCTCCCCGGCCTGGGTGAGCTGCGACACCACCACCTCCCGAACTCGCCAGAGGATCTCCGCCGGCGACTCCAAGCCCTCCTCCAGCACGGCTTTATGGAGCGCATTCGCACATACGATGCTCACAAAGGCTCCCGGAACGCCATGCCCTGTCGCATCCGCCACCCCCAGAAAAATATACCGCTCCGTCTCTTCAAGCCAGTAGAAGTCCCCCGCCACAATATCCCGAGGCTTGTAGAGCAGAAAACTTTCTGGCAAGAGCCGCTGCCACTTTTCTGCGGAGGGCAGGATGGCCCGCTGAATCCGCTCGGCGTACCGAATGCTGTCCAGAATCTCTTCGTTTTTCTCTAATAGGGTCTCTGCCTGCTGCTGGATGATGCGATTGGACTCTTCCAGGGCCTGGTTGGTGGATTTGAGTTCGGCGTTGTACTGCTCCAGCGCGAGGTTTTTCTGCTGGATTTCATCGGATTGCTTCTGGATAAGGTCCCTTTGCTGGCGGATTTTTCGGTACAGGATGGCGAAGGTGACGAGGCCTATCAGGGCGATGCCGAGTGCGAGGAGGGAGAGGTTACGCTGGGTTTCTCGCTGCCGAAGCTGAGCGGCGGCGAGTGCGCGTTCTTTTTC
>NZ_JANSHQ010000658.1:0-5199 GCF_047461715.1 Synechococcus sp. R8-2
CCCCACCCCCGTCCGGGATCCCTGCTGGTTTAACCACCTCCTTCGACAGGGGTTCTCCACCCGCCGCAAGAAGCTCGTCAATGCCCTGGGAAGCTTGGTGGAGCGAGAGGTGGTCGCAGCAGCTTTGGCTCAGCTCCGCCTCAACCCCGATGCCCGCGCCGAAGAGCTGGCCCTGCCCCACTGGCTCGCCTTGAGCGACCTGCTGCTGGAGAAAGCGCCCAAAAGGGCTGTTGTTCTTCAAGAGGGGCAGGAACCGGGGTAGGGTGAGAGAGGGAAGCTCAGTTGGACGAACCCAAACATCCTCTGGGGTTTTTGAAGTCCCTTCCCGATCTTGTTCTGGATCCCTTTCGTCAATGCAGGTGCATCCATGCAGGGCAACCAAGGCAAGCAAATCCTCTTGACCGGTGGCACAGGCGGGCTGGGTTTGGGGGTGGTTCCCGTGGTGCTGGCCAGCGGAGCAGAGCTGACCTTGACCTATCGACAAGAAAAAGATCTCACCATTTTGCGGGAGCGCCTGCCGGCCAATGCTCTGGATCGGGTTCGCTTTGTGCAGGTGGATTTAACAGATGAGGCGGCGGTTGCCCGCGTCATTGCCGACCTACCCCGCGTGGATGGGCTGATCCACCTGGTGGGGGGCTTTGCCATGGGCCCCACCCACGAGTACAGCTTGGCGGACTGGTATCGCGACTTCGACCTCAACCTCACCACCACATTCCTGACCTGCAAGCACAGCCTGCGCAGAATGTGGCAACAGGGCTATGGGAGGATTGTAACGGTGGGATCCCGAGGAGCGGTGGAGCCGGGCCCGCAATTGGCTGCCTACTGCGCTTCCAAAGCAGGGGTGGTGGCCCTGACCCGTACCATTGCCGCCGAAACCCAAGGCACAGACATCACAGCCAACGTCATCCTGCCCAGCATCATCGACACGCCGGCCAACCGAGCTGCCATGGGATCCGAGCAAGCCGAGCTGTGGGTCAAGCCAGAGTCCATCGGGCAGGTGATCGCCTTTTTGGTCTCAGAAGCAGCGCGGGATCTGCGAGGGGCGGTGATCCCGGTGTATGGCAACGTCTAGGCAACTGGTTGACCAAGCCATGAGCCGCCATTCATGATACAGAATATGCACTTATCCCTATCCAGTTCTTTTCCATGCTGAAGCGATTATTCTTGGGTGGTTTGCGCCGGCAAATCGGTCGCATTGAGGTGGCAGGGGCCATTGATGGCAAAACTCGCGAGCGGGTTCTCAAGGCCCTGAAAGAGGCGGAAGAAAACCATATCCCTGCCGTGGTGCTGCGCATCGATAGTCCAGGTGGGACGGTGGCCGACTCCCAAGAAATCTACAATGCCCTCTTGCGTTTGCGAGAGAAAAAGGGCACCCGTATTGTCGCCAGCTTTGGCAACATTGCCGCCTCTGGGGGGGTTTATATTGCCATGGGAGCCGAAAAAATTGTTGCCAACCCAGGAACAATCACCGGTAGCATTGGTGTGATCATTCGAGGCAACAATATCGAACGCCTCCTGGATAAGGTGGGGATTTCATTTAAGGTAATTAAGTCTGGCCCCTACAAAGATATTCTCTCGTTTGATCGCGAGCTGACCCCAGAAGAGCGAAACATCCTGCAAGAGTTGATCGACATCACCTACGGCCAGTTTGTGCAGACGGTTGCTGCTGCCCGCAAGTTGAGTTTGAATGTGGTCAAAACTTTTGCCGATGGCCGCATTTTCAGCGGAGAGCAGGCCCTCCACTTGGGTGTGGTGGATCGCTTGGGCACAGAGGAAGATGCCCGCCTTTGGGCGGCAGAGCTGGCCGGTTTGCCGACGGATGCGAAGTTCTACGACCTGCTCCCGCGGCGCAGAGGTTGGTCTCGATTTCTGCCGGCAGCAGAAGCCTTGGCCCGTCTGCAGTTTGAAGCGAGCACCTCGGGCTTGCCCCTGTGGCTTTACACAGGTTCTTGAGGCAGTTCGCGAACAGCTATTCCGGGAAGTTTAGCGTTCTGTACCGCACAGCCCCCACCCCCGGCCCCTCTTCCAGAGGGAGAGGGAGTTTAACTAAAGTAGCCCAACTCCAATTGCCGGGCCAGATCCAGCAGCCGGTGGGCCAGGGTTGGCTTGGTTGCCAATGGGATCCGCTCTGGACTTCCCTGCTGGGGGATCCAATAGCCTTGGTTGTGGCTGCTGCCAAAGCCGCTATCCGGTTGGTCGATGGGGTTGGCCACAATAGCATCCAGGCCCTTCTGGCGGAGCTTCTCTCTGGCCGGTGGCAAGGGATCCCCACTTTGGGCGGCAAAGCCGATGAGGCGCTGGCCAGGGCGTTTGTTGCGGGCCAGGGCTGCCACCAGGTCAGGGATCGGCTCCAACGGCAACATCTGGGGTAGATCGGCTTTGGGCAGCTTCCCCGCGTAAACCTGAGAGGGGCGCACATCCCCCACAGCAGCAGCCATCCACAAGAGATCCGCCTGGGGAAATTCCGCCTGCAAAGCCGCTTCCAGTTGGGCTGCCGTTTCCACTCGAATGGCCCGAATGCCAAAGGGTTCCGGCTCAAAAGGGATCCCCAACGGCCCATGGACCAGCGTCACTGTCGCCCCCCGGCAGGCTGCCGCCACCGCCAGCGCCACTCCCATCCGACCACTGGCCGGGTTGCCGATAAAACGCACCGCGTCGATGGGCTCCCGTGTACCCCCCGCCGTCACCAACACCCGCTTGCCCTGCCAATCTTTTTTCCCCCCTGTCCAGAGCAAAGCCCGCACATACTCCTGCAGCGCCTCCGGCTCCAACATGCGCCCTTCCCCCACCGCATCACAGGCCAGGCGGCCACTGGCCGTCGGCAAGGCCCAAAAACGGGGATCCTGGTGTAGCCGCTGCCAATTCTCGGCCACCTTCTCCGCCTTCCACATCTGCGTATTCATAGCCGGTGCCACCGCCACCGGACACCGGGAAGCCAAAACCACATTGGTGAGCAAGTTATCCGCCAGCCCATGAGCCAACTTGCCCAAGGTGTTGGCCGACAAGGGTGCAATGAGGAGAGCCTCCGCCCATTCCCCCAACTCGATGTGCAGCGGTCGTCCTCGTGTTGCTTGCCAAAAGGCGGCATCCGTAAAAGCCGGCTGGCGGGACAAGGTGGCAAAAGTCAAAGGAGAAATAAAATGTTCCGCAGCTTTTGTCAAAACCACCTTGAGCTCTGCTCCCTGCTGCACCAGAGCAGACACCAAAGCTGCCGTTTTGTAAGCAGCAATCCCCCCGCTCACCCCAATGAGGAGACGCCGCCCCGACCAAAAGGGATCCATATTGAGTGACACGCAAACAGCCTTGTTTCCAGTTTCCCTGCTTTTGCTCAATTCCGGCGGCAAAGCGGGGATCCCTCGCCCAAAGATACTTTGACTTGGACGGATGACCCTGTCGAGAATAGGGCCTGAGAGCCTATCATTCCCCATTTCAGCCAAAGTCTCCCCCATAGGTTCTGGCCTTCAGAGGGAATTCCCCACTGCTGTTTTGCGCAACCAGCCCTCAGATCCCATTGCAGTCGCTCACTCATTCCCTCTAATTAAGAAGAGTTGGATCAAACTCTATTGCAATCGCTGTTTGTTTCTGGCTACACTAACAGTTGTCCCTAAAACCATCTTGATATGGCTACAACCAGTAAACCAAAACCACTCACTGGCCAAGAGCTCCTCGACAAGGTAACTTCAATGGGAAATGCGGATCGCAAGGAAAAAGCTCGCGCCTGTGGTTATGTCACCTACACCAAGAATGGTCAGGAGCGAGTGAATCTGATGCAGTTTAACAACGCCCTGTTGAAGGCCGTTGGCGTGGATCTCGGCGCTAGTGACGAAAATGGATCCCGTGGCCGCGCTCCTACCTTCCGGGTTTCGGTTCATAAGAATGGCAACCTCCTGATTGGAGCTGCCTACACCAAGAAGATGGGCCTCAAGCCCGGAGATGAGTTCGAGATCAAGCTGGGCCACCATAACATCAAGCTGGAGCGGGTCAACTGATTTGCTGTCTCCCTGGATGCTTTTCCCTGCTGGTGAGTTCATCTCAGCTTGGGTAAAGCCTTTGGTATTCCTTTCGGCCTCTAGGGGCTTGGGAGCAGCGACCTCTTCCCTTCGCTCCGGTGCTCATTGTCTTTCTACTTTTCAGAACAAGGGATCCTCATGATCCGCTGGGGATCCCTGGCAGTTTGTACCTCATCAATGGCTGAAGTGTGGGTAAGTTCGCTATTCTGACAACAGTTAAATTGGGTCTGCGGCAATGAACGCTCCGACTGTGCCAAATGTCTTTCGCCATTGGCGGCGGTGGCGAACTTGGGCGGGGCTGTTGTTGTTGGCAGCAGCGTTCTTTGTCATCGAGTCTCATCGGCAAGTTTGGCCTCAGTCGAATGCTTCTCAAAGTCAGGCATTTTTGGAGTGGGTGTCTTCCCAGCCTACCCCCGAACAGCAGGATGTTTTTGTGGATGGAGTCATTCGGCTGCAATTCAATCGGCCACTGGATCCCAATCTACAACGTCTGGCGGTTCAGTTGGATCCGCCAGCAGCGGTTATTTTTGATGTGCAGGGAGACGAGTTGTTGCTTAAGCCTCGGGATCCCTTGCGCTTTAGCACCCGTTACACCCTCACGCTTTCTCCCCAAGAGGGGCTGCCCCTCGAGCAGGCCATTCAGCTGAGTTTTCGCACCGAACCGCAATTTACCTACGAACGGGATGTCAAACCGCTGCTAGAAGCCAGTTGTGTGGGTTGCCATCAGCCGGCAGGACGGCAGCGCACCCAGTTGCTGGACAGTTATGAGGCCACGATGGCCTATGTCAGGCCCGGGGATCCCAATAGCGAGTTGATCAATCCCCGGTGGACGAGCCGCCACGCCTACATCCTCAACGCCATTAACCGCTCCGAAAGACTTAAACAACATTGGACAAAAGTGGACTTTCGACCAGCGTTGATGCTTTCTTCCTGCTTCTACGACCCTTGCCTAGCTGGGCTTGCAACCCAACCCCGGCAGCGGGATCTCCACAGGCGTGACTTCCCCCCAAGCTGGGGGTAGTTGAGGGTAGATACACCTCAAAATACCACCCCACCAAGTTAATCGCTGCGTTGAGATCCCGGTCTTTCTCTAAACCGCAACTCTCACAACGAAACACCCGCTGGTGCAGCGGCATCTGCTGTTTATGCTGGCAACAAGAACACAGCTGGCTGGACGGATAAAACCTAT
>NZ_JANSHQ010000659.1:0-2182 GCF_047461715.1 Synechococcus sp. R8-2
CGTCAGCGGGACGGAGTCCTTTGACGAGAACAGCCATTGGCATAGCAGGCGGCCAGGCCCACCCCAGGGAGGGAGAACGAGAATGGAGATGATCCAGGCGGTGCGGGGCACCCGAGATATTCTGCCGCAGGAGGTGCGGCTCTGGCAGCAGGTGGAAGCCAGCGCCCGAGAGATCCTGGGACGGGCCAACTACCAAGAAATTCGCACCCCCATCCTGGAGTTGACGGAACTCTTTGCCCGCAGCATTGGCAGCGCCACCGACGTGGTGGGCAAGGAGATGTACTCCTTCAGCACCCGTGGCGAGCAAGAGGTCAGCCTGCGCCCAGAGAACACAGCAGGTGTGGTGCGGGCCTACATCCAGCACGGGCTGCAAACGGCTGGAGATGTGCAACGCCTCTGGTATTGTGGGCCGATGTTTCGCTATGAGCGTCCCCAGGCGGGGCGGCAACGCCAGTTCCACCAGTTGGGGGTAGAGCTGCTGGGCAGCCGGGATCCCCGCGCCGATGCGGAAGTCATCGCCTTGGCCTGGGAGCTGTTGCAAGCGGTGGGGGCGGAGAACCTGAGCTTGCGGCTCAATTCCCTGGGGGATCTGCAGGATCGGCGGGCCTATCGCCAGGCCCTGGTGGACTACCTCACTCCCTTGCGGGAGAAGCTGGATCCCGACTCCCAAGAGCGCCTCACCCGCAACCCGCTGCGCATTCTAGACAGCAAGGATCCCCGCACCCGCGAGATTGCCGAGGGGGCCCCCAAGCTGCCGGATTACCTCGGCCCAGAATCGCGGGCTTTCTTCGAGCAGGTGCAAGATCACCTGCAGATGTTGGATATTCCCTACCAGTTGGATCCCTACTTGGTGCGGGGCCTGGACTACTACACCCACACCGCCTTTGAGATCGTCTCACCTGACTTGGGATCCCAGAGTACCGTCTGTGGGGGCGGTCGCTACGACGGCTTGGTGGAAGAGCTGGGCGGGCCTTCAACCCCAGCGGTGGGCTGGGCCATCGGCATGGAGCGGCTGGTGCTGCTGTTGCAAAAGAAACAAGGGGAGGCTCCGCCAGCACCGGTCGAGGTTTACGTGATCTCCCGTGGGGCGAAGGCTGAGGCCCAATCCCTCCGGATCGCTCAAGCGCTGCGCCGAGCCGGTTTCTGCACCGAGCTGGATCTGAGCGGCAGCGCCTTTGGCAAGCAGTTCAAACGGGCCAGCCGCAGCGGCGCAACTTGGGCTGTTGTGCTAGGGGATGCGGAAGCTGCAGCCGGAGAGGTACAGCTTAAGCACCTGCCTACAGGGCAACAGCAAACCCTTTTGCAAGCCGATCTGATTCAGTATCTGGCATGCCATTCGCGTCAGCAGTGCGGAGCACCTAAGGTGATGGAGCCATGTTGAATTTTTGGGTTCGGCGCGACGGCCAAGAAGACTGGCAGCCGGTACCAGCCGAGGGCGCAGTTCTGGAAGAAGATACCTACACCATTGTTGCCCGTTCGCCCCAGCCCCACTTCACCATCACGGTGGAAGTCCGGCAGCGTCCTCTAGGGCCACAGAATCAGGGCCCCAACACCGGCACGACTCCTCCACAGGTCCAAACCCGTTCTGTGCGCACCAACGATGAAGGGATCGGCATTATTTTGCCCGCCAGCCACCTCACCCCTGGGTTTTGGGAATTGCACTGCCGAGATGCCGACTTGATCGCAGAACTGTTCGGCGAAACCGAGTTGGACAATTGTCTCCGTTTTCAGGTTGTGCCTGCCCCTGCGCCTCTGGAGCCGGAACGGGGGATCCCTGCCCCGGTGGCTGAAGAGGCCGGGTTTGAGCCCCCCCAGAAAAAAGAGGTCGCCATCCCGCCAGAGCTGTTTTCCCTAATGCACAGTGAATTGGAGGGATCCCCGGAGGAGGTGCTGGTGTTGACGGGGCGGATCGGCTGCAGCGGCGAGCTGCGGGTACGGGTTTGGCAGGAAGGCGAGGAGAGCACGGTTTTCGAGGGGCAACGGCTAATTCAATTTCCCGCTGAAGCCCGAACGGCGGTGTTCAGCATTCCCATCACCCTGCCAAGCCGCGTTTGGACCCGTCCTTTGCGGGGGGAACTGGCCCTCACTCCCTCTTCCTGGCGGGATGCAGACCGGCCTTCCCAGCCCTTGACGATTCCGTTTTCCGTCCGCTGTCGAGACCTTCGCGTCAGCGTTGCGGAGC
>NZ_JANSHQ010000660.1:0-627 GCF_047461715.1 Synechococcus sp. R8-2
GCTCCTGCAATTTCTAGCTGAATGCAAGTCCGGATCCCTGAATCTCTACAGGATGCCAAAGCCTCAGTTCTACAAAGTGGCGCTCTATCAGCCTTTGGCTGGATAGGGAACTCTTCGCCTTAACTGGGCCTTAACTAGGGCCAGACTCTTGTACCGAAACCTCCCTTTGGACCCTTCTTCCCCTGCAAGGGTCTAAGTATTCGAGAACACCTATTCTTACACACAAAAGCTTCGAGACAAGTTCAGAGAGAAATGCCTCTAGGCAAGAAAGGCTACCTGAGATTCTGCCGACAGGCGTCTTTAGGAGGGCCGTATTCAGCGGGAAGATTCACAAACGTCGGCAGCGTTGGCATCTGGAGGGAGTTGCTCTATATTAAATCAGCTAGCATATTCGATATTTACCAGAATTTAAGTTATTGTGAGAGCTGACATGCCATCCAATTGGTCAGACATCCATCCTCTCAATCCTGGGCAAGGGTTGGGTTCAGCCCAGTCTGCGCCTTCCCATTGGAATGAGCGCCACAGGGGAGAAGGCTCTCATGCCGAGTATGAGAGGAACGGATCTCAGACCAGAGCGGCGGATTGTCCAGAGGACTTCATGCCGAGCAAGACCGCAAACGCAAAGAT
>NZ_JANSHQ010000661.1:0-2922 GCF_047461715.1 Synechococcus sp. R8-2
CTCCTGCGATTTCTAGCTGAAATCCCGCACAAGCACCACTTCCGAAGCAGCAGGAGAAGTCAATCACGCCCACCCAAAGCCTCAGCCTGGGATTTTTCCGAGGAAGCCACAGACAGCTTCACAATCCGGGCCAGCCGAGCCTTACGACGAGCGGCTGTGTTTTTGTGCAGGACGCCGGTTTTGGCAGCTTTATCAATGCGGCTGAAAGCAGCACTCATCGCCGCCTGGATTTCCTGCAGAGTTTCTTGCTGTGGGTTGGCGGCATAGGCAGTTGAGAGGGAGATCACTTTCTTCATCAGAGCGCGCACCATGGCTTTGGTGGCTTTATTGCGCAGCCGATTCCGCTCTGCGATCTGAACGCGCTTGATGGCAGATTTGATGCGTGGCATGGTTGAAGGGGAAGTTCCAGCGAAGATCCAGCATACCATCAGAGCTGGAAGCTCCACCAGTTCCTATTGTTCTCCGATGGGATCCCCATGTTCCAAGATTGCAGCTCGCAGATCCGCTTTAACCCACCTGCCCTTTTCTACGGGGTTGCCGCTTGCGATTTGGATCGGGATGGGGCCTTTGAGCTGTTTGTGTGCGGGTTCCGCGGCTCCAATCGAGTCTTGAAGTGGGATGGGCAAACCCTGGTGGATCAAGCAGACGACACCCTGGCCGATGCAGGGCGCATGGCAATTGGGGTGGCTGCTGCCGACTTTGACGGGGACGGGCAAGAGGAACTCTACGTTTTGAATACCGATACCTTCGGCGGGCGCAAGCGCTTTGGGGATCGCCTCTTCGACTGGCAGGGATCTCGCTGGGTGGATCTGTTCTCCCTGCCGCAAAACCAAGATGCCCTCAACTTGACCGCAGGTCGCTCTGTAGCCTGTGTGGATCGTCTTGGCCAGGGGCGCTATGGATTTTTCGTGGCCAACTACGGCGGCCCCATGCGCCTGTATGAGCTGGCCTCCAACCAGATGATCGCCGATGTAGCGCCAGAAGCGAGACTCAATCGGGTGACGGGCGGGCGGGGGTTGGTGGCCGTGCCCTTGGTCTCGCAGCGGATGGACATTTTTGCCGTCAATGAGCAGGGACCCAACTTTCTGTTTCGCAACCGGGGGGATGGCACCTTTGAAGAGATTGCCGCTGAGGTGGGCCTGGCGGATCCGGACGAGCATGGGCGCGGCGTGGCAGCGGTGGATCTGGATGGGGATGGACGGCTGGATTTGCTCTACGGCAACTGGGAAGGCCCCCATCGCCTCTGGATCCAGACCCCCAGCGGTTTTTTTAAGGATGTAGCCCCCCCTGAGCTGGCCAGGCCCTCTCGCATTCGCACGGTCATTGCTGCCGACTTCGACAACGACGGCTATCCGGAGCTGTTTTTCAACAACATCGGCGAGCCCAACCGTCTGTTTGCATGGCGCTCAGGCCGTTGGCAAGCCATCGACATTGGAGATGCTGCCGAGCCGCAGGGATTGGGGACAGGAGCAGCGGTGGCCGATGTGGATGGGGACGGTCGTCTAGAATTGTTGATTGCCCATGGGGAGTCTGGCGCCCAGCCTCTCAGCTTCTATCGCCCTCAGGCCAATGCCAACAACTGGCTGAGGGTTCTGCCCCTCACCCGCCAGGGAGCCCCGGCCCGCGGCGCGTTGGTAAGGCTGCTCACCTCCACCCGTACCCAGATCCAGGCCATCGACGCCGGCAGCGGCTACCTCTGTCAGATGGAGCCGGTGGCCCACTTTGGCCTGGGATCCGAAACAGGGGTCAAGGAAATCCAGATCCAGTGGCCGGATGGGAAACAGTTGCAGGTGGCCCACCCACCGGTCAACCAGCTTTTGCGGATCCCTTATCCCCGCTAGCCGCCAATCTGAGACATGGTGCGCCGGTAGGATCCCTGGCTGCCGGTGTCCCGTCCTTTGAAGTTGATGTCCGGCTTGATGTCCAGCAGTTCTCGCACCTGCTGTCTTAGCCTTTCGGCAGGGATCCCAGCTCGCAGCGGATCCCGCAGGTTGATTTGGCCGGATTCGTTGAGCAGGCAAGGGCGCAGCCAACCGTCGCTGGATAGCCGCATGCGGTTGCATCGATCACAAAAGCACTCCGACATCTGGCTGATAAAGCCCAAGGTGCCTTTTGCCCCCGGGATGCGAAACACATCCGCCGGCCCATTGCCGGCCACAAACCCAGGTTCCAGGCCAAAGCGAGCGCGAATTCGCTGTCGCAGCACCTCAGACTCTACCCAGCCCGTCTGCTGGAAGAGGGCGGCATTGCCGATGGGCATAAACTCGATGAAGCGCACATGCCATTGCCGCTCCAGGGTAAGGGCAGCCAGATCTTCCACTTCCGATTCGTTGAGCCCAGGGATCACCACCACATTCAACTTGAGGGGATCAAACCCCACTTGGTGGGCAACTTGGATCCCGGCCCAGACCTGCCGCCAGCGATCCCGCCCCGTGATCAGTCGAAAGGTCTCGGGGTTGAGGGAATCAAAGCTGATGTTGATGCGGCGCAACCCCGCTTCATAGAGGAGTTGAGCTTTTTGGCTGAGGTTGAAGCCGTTGGTGGTAAGGGCCACATCTCTCACCCCAGGCAGGCTGCATAGAGCCCGGATGAGGTGCTCCAGCCCCGGCCTGAGCAGGGGTTCGCCGCCGGTGAGGCGAAAGCAATCGATCCCCAACGGCAAAAACACCTCTCGAACCAACGTGAGGATTTCCTCATCCGTTAAACGCTCTGGGGCTTGCAGCCACGTCAACTCCGCCTCGTCAGGCATGCAGTACTGGCAGCGGAAATTGCAGCGATCGATCAAGCTGATGCGCAGATAGTTAACGGTCGGCATGGCAAGCTGGGCCAGAAACAGATGGGGCACCCCTCCCCCCAGAGTGCCGAGCAACGCCGAGGACCCTTTCCGTTGCCTCTGGAAAACCTCCCAGCGTCTCCATCCGC
>NZ_JANSHQ010000662.1:0-777 GCF_047461715.1 Synechococcus sp. R8-2
CGGGACGGAGTCCTTTCGCGTCGGCGGGACGGAGTCCTTATCCACCTCGCCCCCTTTAACAGAGGAACGGGAAGAACTGGCCGGCTATCTGCTGGGGGACTTATCTCCTGAACAGGTGAGTGCTCTAGAGGCACGCCTAACTCAAGACCCTCTGCTGGTGGCCGAGCTGCAAGCTATGCAAGAAACCTTGGAGTTGTTGCCCTACGGATTGCCAGGAGTGCTCCCGCCCGCCAGCTTGCGCGATAAGGTGATGGCAGAGGTGGGGGCTATGGGCTTGCGCGAGCAGGAGATGGCAGTCCCCCTTCACTCTCCACTGCCTGCTTTTGGGGTTGGGTGGCGCTGGCTGGGAGGCTTGGTGGCGGCAATTTTGGTTCTGCTCAGCTTAGACAACTGGCGACTGCGGCAAGCACTGCAACTAGCCCAGTTAGAGCCGGTGCGAGCATTGTCTCATCTCCTGCAACAGCCGGGATCCCGTCTGGTGCATTTGCAGGGGGAGGTGGGGACGGCCAATGTGCTGTTTCGCCCAGGAGACTGGCAGGAGGTTATCTTGGCCGCACGGGATCTGCCCCAACCGGTGGCGGGGGAGCGCTACTCCCTCTGGCTCAAGCTGGATAATGGCGAGTTCCTCCACTGTGGTGACTTTCAGGTGGATGCTCAAGGCTCTGCTCTGGTGGCCCTACGCCCATCCCGCACGTTGCCGGCAGGTACCCGCGCCCAAGAGCTGCTGGTCGCGACCGGTTCCCGCCAACTGCCCGCTCGCGCTACTCGGACGGAGTC
>NZ_JANSHQ010000663.1:0-795 GCF_047461715.1 Synechococcus sp. R8-2
AAACGGGCCCGCTGGGAATGGGCAAGCGCTGAGGTGGGATCCAAGCGAATGGCTTCATCCAGATGAGCTAGGGCCAAAGGCAGGGATCCCTGTTGCATGAGCAGGTTGGCCAAGCTGAGGTGGTGGGGGACATTGGGGTGTAGGCGCACCAGCTCAGCAAACTCCGCCGTTGCTCCCTGGAGATCCCCCTGAGATTGACGAATCAGCCCGCGATAAAAATAGGGTTCTGGTCGCCGCGGGGCCAACCGGATCGCCTGGCCGAAATCCTCCAGGGCCTGGGGAACTTGGCCGAGGGCAAAGTAGGCTTCTCCCCGCAAAATGTAGGCGTTGGCCAGGCAGGGATCCCGTTGCAGAGCCAAGCTGAGCTGTTCAATAGCCCCCAGCAAATCCCGGTTCAGCCACCGTTCTCGACCACGGTTGTAGGCCAAGATGGCCGGACGGGTAAAGGCAGAGATGGCGGCTGCACCCACCAGGCCCATCACTGCCAAAAGACGATCCTGCCGCCAGCTGGCCATGCTCCCCAGCAACAGGGCAACTGCAATCAAAACGCGCAAGCCGGCAGAGTCGTGGGCTCTGAACATACTGCTCTGCACCGCTGTTACGAGCGTATCCTGTTTTTTTAATCTGCTCGCGAGCTTCTCTCTGATTCTGCCCGATTTGGCAGCGAAAAACGCCGAACAGCTCAAGCCCAAAAAGCTCCCGTAGCTCACTTGGATCAAGAGTAGAAAGGGGATCCCCGTGCTCCTCCCAACCCTTTAGCTTGTGGGGGTGTGGGGGTAGCTAAGCCCCGCACTG